>JALUXP010000022.1 GCA_027013295.1 Sulfurimonas sp. | reverse complement strand
CTTAAAAACAGAGTGTGTTTTTATCGTTTTTTTATCTAATAATTGAACATAATGTTAATTTATTTGACTTTATTCGTAATAAAAACACATTTTGTTCCTTAAAAATAGAGGGGTTGTTTATGGCTACTAAGAAAAAATTGTAAAGATACAAGCTAAGGCTAATCCATTTGATAGCACTTACGATAGTTACTTTTTACAAAGATGGTCTAATCTAAAAGCCAAAAAACTTACAAATAAACTTTTAGCCCTCAATGCTTGAGCCGTGTGCGATGAAAGTCGCAAGCACGGTTCTTAGGAGAGAATGTCATCGTGAGATGGGGTTCTTATCCGACTTCTTGCAGCTTCTTTCTTAATAGTGCATTAATAAGTGTCTGATAAGGAACTTTTTGTTCACTAGCAAGTTTTTTGAAAAATAGAACTATATCATTGTCTAGTCTCAATGAAACAGGTATCTTTTTTGGTTCATAAAATCTACCACGAATACCATCACTAAAATCATAATCATCTAACATTTCGTAATTATCAAATTTTTCTCTTTCTTTAATGTTGCTCATAGAAAATCCTTTCTTTTTGATTTGCTTTTCTTGCACTAATGATACGGATAATCTCTTCTCCATTTTCATCAAAAAACATATTTGCAACAACTAAAATTTTATCTTTTGTTGTTGTACCTAATGTTATCCATCTCTCTTCAATATAATCAAAACGATGGTCAAGTTTTGAAATATGCATAGGGTCTTTAAAAACTTTTTTTGCTTCTTCAAAAGAGACTTGATGTTTTTGTAGATTTAATTTACTTTTTTCATCATTCCATTCAAATTTCAATATAAGCCTTTTTTTAATATAACTTGATTATATCAAAATTGTATTTACAATGTCAATATACATAACGGTTGACTTGAGCAATAATTTTCCCGCTAGGGTAAATTATTGGTCTCCTCGTTTTTGTTATATTTTTAGTTATCAAAGTTATATATGCATTCCCAAGTAAAACTTAGGAACGAGCTAAAAATTTCTTCCAGTTTTTATGTATTTTTAACTTTTGTTAATTAAGGTTTGTTTAAAATTTCACTGGATGGGGTGCGTTAGTCTATAAACCCCATCACTTTTTCACCATCAAAGTCACCACTTTTTTCTCGTTGAATCTCATTGATAAAATCTTGAATCTTAAATACAGGTTCTTCTTGAACAGCAACTTTATAGGCTGTATTTTTCACAATAAGATTTATTTGTCCCCCTGAAAGTGGATATTTAACCAATTTTTTCAGATCAAATTTCTTTTCATAAGGTGCATTTTTTGGCAACATTAACTCCCAGAGTTTTTCACGCTGTGCCTCATTTGGTCGTTTAAACTCTATCTTGTAGTTAAATCTTCTTGAGAATGCTTTGTCGATATTTTCTAAAAGATTTGTAGTTGCTATGAGCATACCACGAAAATTTTCTATCTGCTCTAAAAAGATATTTTGCATCTGGTTGTGCATCTGGTCTGAGCCTGTGATGTTGCCACTTGAACGAGAGCCTAAAAACTGGTCAGCTTCATTTAAAAGTAAGATGGGTTCTGTTTTTGTTTTCTCACACAACTCATAAAAAGTATCGAAAATTTTGCGAACATTTTTCTCACTCTCACCAACATACATAGAAAGTATCTTTGAACAGTCAAATGCCAACACTTGACGCTTCAAAGATTTTGCAAGGGAGTATGCAGTCATGGTTTTTCCAGTTCCAGCGGTACCATAAAAGATGATGCGTGCATCAATACCTCTTTTTTTATCTTTGATGCCCCATTCAACTAAACGACCTACGACCTCTTTATCTACTTGTCGCATAAGATTGCTCAGTGTCTCTTTGGTTTCATCTGAGAGCACTACATCATCTAAAGATGTTTCAGGGTCAACAAGTTCAAAGATATCTTGTTCCTCTATGAGGGCATTTAACTTGAGTCTCTTTACCGCTTTGTTTTTGTTTGGGTGTATGATGCTTTGCAAAACTTCATCTACGATATAAAAAGCTCTACTTATGCCACCAAAGGGGTTAAGCATCTCTTCATAATCAATGATATTTTCACTTAAAAGATGACTTCCATCTTCAAGCAAAGAACGATTTTTAATCCGATCATATTCATCTATGGAGATTAGGTCTATGAGGGTATTCATCTCACGCAAGGAGGCATCTGTTGCACTATACTCTTCTCGAAGAAGGGCTATAAATATAACTTGTTCTAAAATGGGCATCTTTTTTTGCGTAAAAAATTTATCGAGCACTAATTTTTCTTCTGTTTGTTCAACTCTTTGGGCTATGCGTTTTTCTAAAAGTTGTAGCTTGTTCATAATGCGGTCTATACCTAAAGAGTGTTCATGAACATTTTGGCGGATGACACTCATCTTTTGATACAACTCTATCCTAAAAAATTGGTCTTGAAGATACTCAAGATGGTCAACATAGGGCTTTATCTCTGGCAAATCCATATCTAAAGTTACATCTTGCATCAGTTTCAAAAAAGAGGCAGAGAGTCCCACAGAGGTGTTTAAAAGTTCAAGAGGTGTTACATCTGAAATCTTCACTGGTGTAAAACTTTGCTGGTTAAGCCAACCTAGTTCTAAAAGATTTTTAATCTCTCCTAAATGTTCTAAGTAATTGTACTTTTTACTAGGGAACAATTCTTGAAGAAGCTCTAAGACTGACTGGTCATCTTGACCCTGCATATATTTTGAAGTAAGGAACTGAAGCACTTTGGCTTCAGCATCACTACACTTTAACTGTGCAAATATTTGAGATTTTGATACATCTTTTGTGTCTAAAAAATTAACTAATGTTTTCAATCATACCCTTAAAAATTTTCTGTTTAACCCAAATTTTAGAAATTTCTATTGCATAAGTTGGGTTCTATGAAGTATATCATAGCAAAGCTTATTCTACAAAAGAATATAAAAGTTCTATCTCTTGCTTCCAAATATCACTATCTATAGTTTCTAAAATAAGTGGAATATCGTCCATCCCTTTATCATTCATGATAAATCGAAATGCATCAAGACCAATTTCACCTTCCCCAAGAGAATGGTGTCGATCTTTTTTACTCCCTAGAGGTGGTTTAGAGTCGTTGATATGCATCCCCATGAGTTTGTCACGACCAACGATTCTATCAAACTCTGCCCATGTTTTATCGTAAGTTTCACGAGTTCGTATGTCGTATCCAGATACAAACAGATGGCAGGTATCGATGCATACCCCTACTCGCTCTTTATCTTCTACTTTGTCTATCATGTACGCGAGATGTTCAAAGGTATAACCAAGGTTTGTCCCTTGTCCTGCTGTATTTTCGATAACTGCTTTGACATTGGAAGTTTTATCAAGGGCTATGTTGATAGACTCTGCTATCACATCTAAGCACTGTTCTTCAACACTTTTTAAATACACCTCATCTCTTTTCTCTTTTGCTGAGAGTTTCACGAGATGACTCCCTGGGTGGAAGTTAAGTCTATCAAGCCCAAGTATCTCGCAACGCTCTAACTCATCAATGAACGCCATACGGCTTTTTATGAGCTTTTGCTCATCTGGGTTTCCAAGGTTGATGAGATAACTATCGTGAGGAAGGATATGTTTTGGCTGTATATCTGAGTGTTCTAAGGCTTCAAACCACAAGTCTAATGTCTTGGCATCTAAAGCTTTTGCATCCCATCTTTTTTGGTTTTTCGTAAACAATGCGAACGCTTTAGCTCCGATAGCTTCTGCGTTTTTTATAGCATTGAAAACGCCACCACTTGCACTTGTGTGTGCTCCCACAAATTTATTATTATTCTTCATCATTCTACTTCCTTGATTTTAAAAATTATATTATTTTTTCTATCTTTAAAAAATATCTGTTTTTCACCTACTTTGTACTTTATATCTACGCTATCATTTTTGATTTTTTGAACAAAACCTCGCTCATTTTTGACAAGATTGAGTGCATCATATATTGGCAAACCTAAAACTATATGCTGAAAAAGATTATCTGGGTATGATGCACTTAAATACTCAGTATTGAATCCACTTCTAGTCATACAACCCTCATCTACACAGATAAGCTTATTGATCGCTATCTTTTTGATGCACTTTCCTGCCATGAAAAGCTCCAACTCTATATCTGTTCCAGAACTTCTTACAAAACCCAGATCAGCGAACTTTATCTGTGGAGATTTGATGATGATAAGCTTAGTTTTTGTATGCTTGTATTCTTTAACACTACAAGCGGAAAATAGAAGTAAAAAAACTAAGAATAGATACTGCATCTATTTTTGCAAAAACTTTCCACATTTTTTCACTTCAGTCCCGCCAAACTCTTGAATCTCTCTTGCTGTTTTATTTTTTGCTATCACTTGTCGTGCACACTCATCTTTTGCTATACATTTTTCGTTTTTACATCCTATATCTGCTGGTACTTGTGCCATTATAACTCTCCAATTTTATTTTTTTTGCAATTATACTACTGAAACTTTAAACAAAACAAACTTCCTGTTTCATCCGAATCTACCTTGATAGTTATACCCATCGAGTCACAAAGTCTTTTTACGATATCTAGTCCCAAACCACTACCATTTTGAGCACTATATTCTCTAGTAAAAATCTTATCTGGTTCTTTGATGTCAAGTCCAGTATTTTTGATGCACAAGGTATTCTCTCTCGTATAGATATTTACGCTACCATCTACAAGATTGTATTTACAGGCATTTGAGATAAGGTTATGGAGTATCTGCTTAAAAGCGTTTTCATTTACTGTTGCCATAAGAGAACTGCAGCTCACTTTCAACTTGAGATGTGGATAGTTTTGTTGATGCAGTAAGATCACTTCATTAGCTATTTGGCACAGGTTTAAAGGGGTTACTTGAAATGTTTTTTTCTCTAAAAGGGTTGTTAAACTCTCTTTAAGTTCAGAGATAGTGTTGACACTTTTTTTGAGTCTCTCCAATGCACTTGTCCCTTGAACATACTCATTTTTTTCTAAAAGTTTTATGTTTAACTTCATTGCACCCACAGGAGTATTGAGATCATGAATGAGATCTTTAGCAAATTTATCAAGAGTCTGGATACTCTCATTGAGTGGAGATAATGCCTTTTTAGCTAAAAAATAACTTATCAAAGCAAAAAGCATTAAAAGAACTACCTGAGCAATGATGATCTTTATTTTTAAACTTTTGAGATTACGAAGATAAATAGACTTAGATTTATACACTTTAAGATAATACTTTGAACTTTTCATAGGGATAAGTTTAGTAAATTCCTTGGCATCTGTGATAAAATTTCTTATATCAATATGTTTATTGTGTTCATTGATATATTCATAATGAAAATCAGTGCCAAACTCTTTGAGATTTTCATTCATTTTTATGTGTCTCGCATATTCTATGAGTGAAAAATGCTCTTTTTTTACCAACTGTCCTTGCATCTGCTCAAGGTAAAAAAAACCAACCGCAAGGATAAGCAAAGCAACACTTACAAAATAAGTGATAAAAAATTTTAAAAAAGCTGTTTTCTCATGTGTTTTCAAGACGATACCCTATACCATTGAGGGTTACTATTGGGAGACCTACTTTTCTTAGTTTATTGATATAAACTCGAAGTACCCCTGAGCCCATACCTCTACCCTCATAAAGTTCATCGAGGATAAACTCTTTGGTCAAAGTTTTTTCGGGTTGCTTAAAAAAAAGCTCTGTAAGTTTTATGTCATTTGGGGTAAGCGCTATGTAGCCATCTACTCCTCTGAGCTCACTTTTTGCCACATTGAAAGAAAATTCCCCTATTTTAATCTCATCATCTTTTAAGTTAAGTTGCTTTTTAAGTATAGCATGGATGCGTATGAGAAGCTCATCAAACTCAAAAGGTTTTTTTATGTAGTCATCAGCTCCAACAGCGAAACCTGTTGCTAGAGATGCGATGTCACTTTGAGCTGTTAAAAATATGGTAGGTGTTGTATCTTCTGCATCCCGAAGACTCTCCAAAAGTTCAAAACCATCCAAAAATGGTACATTAACATCAAAAAGATACATATCAAACTCAGAGTTGTAAGTAGCATCAAGAGCTATTTCACCATTTTCAACATGAGTAACATCAAAACCTTCACTCTCTAACAGGTCAATCATGGATTCAGCAAATACAATATCATCTTCAAGTAGCAGTATTTTTATCATGCATAATCATAGCGAAATAATAAGTAATTATTCATAATCCTCATCATCTTCATCTTCATCAAAAGCACGCAGTGCCGCTGCGGTTTTTGCCTTTTGGATCGCTTGTTTCTCTTCATCTGTAAGCATGATCATATGGATCTTTTTTGCTAAAAATGTTTTACTCTCTACTTTTGTGAAGTAGGCATATAAGCCCCAAGAAAAAGCTATAGCAACTAAAACAACAATAAACTTCTGCATTGGATTAAAAGTTTGAATCTTCTCTTTTTTCACTATCTCACAGACCCCACCAGGGCAATGTTGGGCACGGCTACTCATCACCAGATTGTATATCTTACACCCAAGGCAGATAGAAAATGCTGACTCAAACAGGAGTAAAAACAAACAGACTATACAGATAAATACTTTAATGGGATTTGGCTGAAAATCTATCACTAAAAAATAAAACATTGGTAAAGCAAGCATCAAGCCTAAACCCCAAGCAAATCTTTTTTGCGGTGCACCAACATACTCAGGTATCTGATTTTGTACAAAAAATCGTCCCACTAGCATACTAGGAGAATAACTAGGGTTCACCACCCGCATTAAAAAATCTATAGTAAAAAAACTGATGAAAAATTTTGTCACCACTACATGCCCAAGCATTGCGGCATTTGTTAAACTTAGAAGCCCTATGGCAAAAAGTATCCCTGCTGCTGCTCTTGCTTCTCTTTCATTGATAACTCGTACATCATAACCATCTACTTTTTCACCATATTGAAAAAACTCTTTCATCTTGTCCCCTGCAGATCATCAAAAATTATAGTTTTATTTTCTATCTTCATTATTTTATCACAATACTCCAACATTCGCTCATCATGTGTCACCATGACAATAGCTACATCTCTCTCTATCGCTATCTTTTTGAGCATCTTCACAACATCAATAGACCTGTTGGTGTCAAGTGCTGCTGTTGGTTCATCTGCTAAGACTATCTCGGGGTCATTCATCAAAGCTCTTGCGATGGCTACACGCTGATTTTGTCCACCAGAGAGTTGAGAAGGCATAGCGTTTTCTTTCTCTGATATATCAAAATACTTGAGTAGCTCTCTCGCTTTTTGTTTTGACTCTTTATCTTTAACCTTGTTAGTTTGAGGTAGAAGAGTTAAGTTGTCTATGATGTTTAAAAAAGGGATGAGATAGTGTGCTTGAAAGATAAAACCGATCTTCTCTCGACGAATCTTTCTTGTCTCTTTTGTGAGCCACTTGTTTTCATACACTTTTTCATTCCCTAGCCAGATGGTACCACTATTTGGCGTATCAACACACCCTAACATCATAAGAAGCGTAGTCTTCCCTGCTCCACTTGGTGCGATGAGAGCGACTAGCTCCCCTTTGTTAATAGTAAAATTTGCATCATGTATAATATCTACATAAGCATCCCCACTGCCAAAAGATTTATGGAGATTTTCGATTTTTATCGCTTGATTTTCTTTCATTTTATCCACCTATTGCAGCTGTTGGGTCTGCATTGATAACTTTTTTCACCCCAATAAATGAAGCAAAGAAAGATGCCAGCATCACGATGCCAAACAAAACCCCGGCATCTTGGAGTTGTAGGAGTACATTTTTTGGAAATTTTGTATAGATAAGATGGGAAAAAATATTTCCAAATATAAAGGCAAAAAATCCCAACAACATAGTCTCTTCAACGATCATCTTCACTATGAGAGAGTTAGGCAGACCTATCAACTTCATGATGGAGATCTCTTTCATCTTCTCCAAAGTCATAGTATAGATAATCAATGCGATAATAATTGTCGCAACACCTACCAATATCACAGTAAAAAGCCCAATCTGTTTTGATGCTTTCTCCACGACATATCTTGTTAAAACTGCCTTTTGTTGTTCCCTCGTATAGACACTTTTATGGAGCCATTTTCTTATATCTTTTGCTACTGCTTCATTGATATACCCAGGTTTTAGCGTCGCAACGATAGCATTTACTAAGTCGGAATTTTTACTTAAAATCCCCCGAGCCCTATCTGTCTCTATCCGCTTGTTGCTATAGGTAAACTGCAACTCTTGTGCATCTTTGAGACTAACATATACTAAGGGGTCACCACCAGAAGCTACAGTGCCATGGGTGATGCCAACAACGGTATAAAAGTTTCTCCCAAGTTTTATCTTATCGCCAAGTTTATACAATGTTTTATCACTCACAACGATCTCATAATGCTCATTTTTGAGCACCCTTCCAGCTATGAGTCTCTCCTTGTTTATAGGATTTATCTTTCCGTAGATGTCATAACCTATCGCAAAAACAGCCAATTTTTTATGTGCTAAAGGGAGTTGAAGATTTTGAAAAGTTATCGCTTCACTCTTGTCTATGGCGTTGATGCTTTTGATCGTATATTTTAAATCCTCATGAATTTTTGAAGCTTCTGCAAAGGGTCCTAGAGTATCTTCTTGGACTATCCAAAGATCAACATTTAAGTCATTTAAAATCACCTCAGCATCAGCTATCATCCCACGATACACACCCACCATGATGAGTACAATCCCAAGTAACATTCCAACACCCATAGCGGTTGCAACAAACTTGCCAAGAGTATGTTTGATGTCCTCTTTTGCTAAATGTATCATTTGTGTATCTTCATCCCATTTTTGAGGGTTTTTTTATTTTTTGCACTGAGAAGAATCTCTGTATCAACTCCAAGATTTTTCACTGCTATCTCTGTATCGTTTTGAGCTATCATCTCGATAGCTTTAAAATAGGCATGATCCTCTTTTGCTGTCCAAACACCAAGTTTTCCACCATTTTGTACAACCACTGTAGATGGTATCTTTACAACATTTTTAAAAACTTTTATATCTATGCTCACTTGTGCCTGCTCGTTAATGAAAAAAGGAGTTGGCAAAGAGTTAAATGCTATATCTACTTCTCTTTGCAGAGTCACTGCATCACTCATAGCATCTATTCTTTTGACAACACCAGGATAAGTGATGCCCTCTTGGGAACGAAGGACAATACTAGCACTCTGCCCCACTTTGATGTTTGAGCTGATGCGTTCATCTATCTTTGCCTCGACCCATAAAGTGGTTGCATCTACGATTTTAAGGATGGGTGTAGAGGGGGCAACATCTTGTGCTACTTCTGCCTCTTTTGAGATCACATAGCCATCAATAGGAGCATAAACCTTGAGCCTAGCTATTTTTGCCTCGATAACTTCTACACTCTTTTGGGCAATTTTTCTTGTTGCTTTTGCCGACTCTATCCTAGATTTTGTTGTGCTGATGCTTGCTTTGATGCTCTCAAAATCTGTTTTTGCTTTATCGTACTCCGCTTGAGAGGCAAATTTTTGCTCTTTGAGTTTTGTATATCTTTGATAAGTTGTCTCAAGGAGTTCACTTTGAGCTTTTAAATTTGTCAGTTCATTCATGGCAGCTTTTATATCATACCTTGCTTTTTCTAAGGTCGCCTTAGCAACTTCTAGCTGTTGTGGCAGGTCAACCCCATCCATCACTATGAGAAGTGAGCCCTTTTTTACCCATTGTCCTTGGTCTGTATTGATTTGTAGTATCTTACCACCCGTTTGTGCTGTAATAGCGTAGATATCTTTTGCCCCTACATTTCCGATCCCTTTTATGGTAACTTTAAGATTACCAATAGTTGGAGAGATCATCTCAAATGTAGTTTTTGGGATATATACTTTGTTGTAAAAGATTGTCCCTAGCCCAAGGATGATAATGAGGCTTATGGTATATTTGATATATTTATTCATCTATTTTTCCTTCTAAATATTGTAATTTATGTATAGCACTACTTCTCTCATATCTTGCACTAAGCAAACCCAACTGTGCATCAAGTTTCAGTGCAAAAGAGTCTAAAACTTCGATATAAGTTGCCAAACCCTCTTTGTACCTTGCTTCTAAGAGGTTGGTTGTACTTGTAGCAGCATCGAGTTGTGCTTGTTTTGCAAGGATGGTCTTTTTGTAACGCTTGATATCTATGATGAGAGATCCTATCTCCTCTTCAAGGGCAACTCTTTTTGAGTCATACTCCGCTAACGCACTTTGCTTGTCTATTTGTGCTTGTTGTGCTAGAGCAGAGATTCTGCCACCACTATAAAGAGGTAGATCTAAAGTGATACCGACAAGGGTAGAGTCATAGTTATTTAAAGTGCTTAGATAGTTATAAGAAGCTACAAAATCTACAGAACCATAATGGGAAGACTTAGCAGATTTGTACTCTAAAGAGCTTTTTTGTACCCCTTTTTTTAAGGCAAGAAGAGAGGGAGAAGACTCTATAATCTTTTTGCCATCTGAAAGATCATAAAAGCTGAGCATGCTATCATCTAGCGTAACATCACTTGGAATCTTTTCGTGAATATAGAGAGACAAAGTATTGCGTGCTTTATCAAAACTTGCTTTTGAGATGGCTAAATTGTCTTTTGCTACATAAAAAGAAGATAAAAACCTTGTTGCATCGGCTGAAGTTTTCATCCCTTGTTTTACAAGAGCCTCAGCTTGTTTGTAGAGTGCTTCTTTAGCTTGTAAATCTTTTTTTCTTACATCCATTGCTAAGCGTTGAACTAACATGAGCTCGTATTGGATTTTGACCTTGTAAGCGAGATAAGCCTTCGCATCTTTGAGCGATAACTTCGCTATGGATATACCCTCATTCTTAGCATCTATGCTTAACAAAGTTTTCTCAAAGTCCCAAACTTTTTGATGCACTGAAGCTCCAATGTTGTACCCATTGTTGTTTATGGTATTAAAAGTTCCGTTACGGGGAAAGATATAGGTTTTTGTAGGGTTATACTCTGCATTGAGATTTACCTGAGGGAGATAATCCGCACGGGAGATATCTACTAAACTCTCACTTTTACGCACTTGCAACTCAAACCTTTTTACATCAGGATGGGTGCTAAGTGCTTTTTGGATCGCATCACTTAATGTTAATTTTTGAGCGAAAAGAACACCTAAAGAAAGCATAAGCAATAAAATAATTTTTATCATAAGAAGTACCTTTATTTAAGATAAAATAATAGCACCTTTATGTTAGGACAATGTTAAGACACGAGAGTTAATAACACCACCAAAAGCACAGGCGGGGTTACAACCAAACCAAATTTAGAGTATTGCCAAAAACCAATACTTACACCTTTTTTCTCTAAGGTATGTAACCATAAAAGAGTTGCAAGACTTCCAAAAGGTGTCATCTTTGGTCCAAGGTTACAACCTACAATATTTGCATAGATCATCGCTTGATTGCCTATATCTTCAAGAGCTATATCCATCACCATGATAGTTGGCATGTTGTTCATAAAAGCTGAAAGGATGGCTGAGATAAAACCAGTCCCAACAACTGCAATAAAATTTCCTTGTGCATCTAAAGAGTGAAGCACTCCAGAGATGGTCTCGGTTAAACCTGCATTTTTCAAACCATAGACTACGATATAAAGACCTAAAGAGAACCATACAACCTGCCAAGGGGCATTTTTGATGATGCGTATTGGCTTTACTGTTTTGTATAACGATGCAATGAGTAAAAAGAGAAGTCCCCCACCAAGTGCAAAAACAGAGATAGGGATGTCGTAAGCATCTCCGATGAAGTAACCTGCTAAAAGTAATGCCAAAAATCCCCATGAAAGATAAAAGAGATTTTTATTTTTAAGTACAGAGTCAGGGTCAGTTAAAAGGTCAATATCTACAGTTTTTGGTATATCTCGTCTTAGCACCAAAAAAAGCACTACTGTAGTTATGATTACGCTCACAACAAAAGGTACTAGCATATTTGCAAAGTAACCTACAAAACCTATATCAAAATAGTTTGCTGTCACAATATTTGTAAGATTTGAAAATACAAAAGGCAGTGATGCACTATCACTAATGAAACCGCCTGCAAGTAAAAAGGCTAAGATTGTTTTCACATTGAGTTTAAGTACACGCATCTGTGAAAGTAAGATAGGTGTTAAGATGAGCGCAGCTCCATCATTTGCAAAAAGTGCTGAGACTAAAGAACCAAGAAGTATTGAGTAGATGAACATTTTCACTCCACTCCCTTTAGAAAACTTCGCCATCTTTAATGCTGCCCACTCAAAAAATCCTATCTCATCTAAAACTAAAGAGAGTATAATGATACCAATAAATGCAAAAGTAGCATCCCAAACTATCTCCCAAACGACAAACAGATCTTCATAATGCACAGCACCAAAAGCATAGGCTACAATAGCACCTATTACAGCAGTAGTCCCTATTTGAAGTCCGCGAGGTTGCCAGATAACAAAGATAAGCGTTATAAAAAATATACTACCTGCTAAGAGCATCTTGAACCTCTTTTAATAAAACTTTCTCTATCTCTTTGTATGTATCAACAAAGGCATCAAACTCTTTTCCATCTGGATCTTCAAAACCAACATGGATAGTTTTTACTTTTTTAGGAAACATAGGGCAACTCTCTTTTGCATGATCACACACGGTGACAACTAAGTCAAATTCTATATCGCTAAGAGCATCTAAGTGTTTTGAGTGGTATGCATCATCCCAAATACCATTATCTTGTAAAACTTTTTTTGCATTTGGGTTGACTCTCCCACTAGGTGCGACTCCACAACTATATGCTTTAACGCCATCAATCTTTGCATTGATAAGAGCTTCACCAATGATACTTCTACATGAGTTTCCTGTGCACATCACAAGGACTTTTTTTTCTTCCATTTTACATCCATTGTTTAATTTTGGTAAGTCCAATTCTAAGCTAGTAATCTCTTTTAAAATGTTTTGTCTAAAAATATCAAGAGGAGTCCTTATACTATAGTAAGCCCACTTACCCTTTCTCTCAACTTTTAAGAAACCTGCATCTTTGAGTATCTTGAGATGTCTTGAGATGCGGGACTGTATCATCTCAAAAGAGTTCTCAACATCACATACACATACAGAACTATTTTCTTTTATGAAAGCTAAAATATTTACTCTTGTTGCATCATTTACTGCGCTAATAGTTTTTAAAAATATATCCATGAGAACAACCTTTGTATTTGATAAAGGAATTATAGCAAAATAGTATTATCATATCAAGATATATTGATATGATTTGTCATTTAATGAAAAAATAGGTAAGTGAAATTATTTTTTACCCCGAATAAGAATGGGGAGAAATTTAGCACTCCACACTATAAAGAGTAGTAGCCAGAGGCTAAACGAGATGTCAAATAAAAAGTTTAGTTGCCATCCATAGCCAAGGTTAAGACTATATAAAAAGCGAGAGATAACAACAAGTTGGGTAGATAAGAAAAGTATTTTATCAAATGTAGTAGCATTGGGTGCTTGATTTGAATGTCCATAGGTCACGCGAGTTCCAAAACCTATAAGAACTGTTGTTAAAAAACCAAGTGCTAAAAGATGCATACCTAAAAATACAAAGTTCGTATCTTGTATGAGTTCCCCACTCAGGGCAAGTGCATCTATGAAAAAAGCAAGAGGTAACCAAAAAAGACCTAAGTGCAGTACCCAGATGATAGCATGGGCATTTTTATCGAGCATTTTCCAAGATAAAAATTCACCTAAGAGATAGAAGCCAAGTAGCACATCAAGGATGATTTCTGCGATTTTTATATATTCATATGAATTGAAAGTAGTGAGGAGTGTTTTAGTCAAAAGTAAAATAAATATAGTGCTAACAAAGCGTTCATCTTTTTGCTCAAGAGAGTGAGAGAAAAAAGGAATCATCCTTTGACCTACACTAAAAGTTAAAAAGATTAAAAACATAAAAAATGAAAAACTTATAGCAAACTTCTCGATAAAGGGGATAAAGATAGAGAGAATCATCATAAAGTTTCCATACAGACCAAATCGAAATGCACGCAATATCCAAAATGGGTCTTCAAGGTTTGCAGCTTCACTTTTAGTGAAAAGAAAATTGAGTTGTTTTACTATGAGGTAGTTCCCCATAGCGATGATAAGCATCGCAAATACTGTGAGGTACAATGAGATAAAAGAGCCGATGAAAAACAAGATAATGCCAATAAGATTTGTATAGAAAACTTTGAGATAATAGGGCTTTTGTATATCTCTCATCCCACAATATTTTGGATAGGTAGTAAATAAAAATCCTGTAAAAAGATTTGTAAAAACGATAAATATCAATGAATAAACATGAAAAAGTGGAGCAGCAATACTAAGATGCAATATCCCTTTGTAACTCAGGGCAAAGAGAAGCATCATCATAATAGCATTAACAATGCCTAGTGTAAAAAATGGTTGGTGTACTTGAGAGAGAAAATATCCCTCTTTTTTTTGTGTATCTTGTGAAAAGGTCAAATTAAAAACTCCATATCTAATTTTTGAGCGTAGCTACTGAGCATTGCTCGTTCAAAGTCATTATTTGTAGCATATTGGTACCCAAATGTTTTTGCCCACATCTCATGCTCCTCCATACAGAGGTAAAAAAACACCTCTTTATGCCATGCTTGAAAGCTTTTGTAAGCGTGAGAAAACATCTCCTCTTTGGTAACAGCTGGGTAGGAACTCTTACCACTAGCATCTGCCATAGGTATCTGTGTAATTTTTGAGTGAAACTCTCTAGCCCTGAGTTGCTTAATAACTGGTTTTATAAATGTAAGTGTACCAAAACTCACTAGGGCTACCTCTTGACTTGTGAATGTTTTTTGAAGAGATTGATAAACTTCTTTATATTGATCAAGGTAGTTTTCATACTCTACTATTGGGTGGAAGTGAAAACCAACTTTGATCCCCTTGTCGGCTAGTTTTCTCGCACTTGCTATCCGTTTTGAAAGGGATGCCGTGAGATGCTCTTCATTGTCGATGATCGTTTGTGTGTTGAGGCTCCATGTGCAAAGTATGTTTTTAGGGACATTATTTTCTAAAAAGTATCTAATATTGTCTGACTTTGTTTTAAACTCTAAGATCACATTTGGGTTCTCTTTTGCAAATAAAAAGAGTGCATCAAGGATCCCCTCACGGTTTCCAAACATGAGTGAGTCTGAGGCTTGACCTGTCCCTATGTGGTAGGTTTTGTTTTGATCTAGTTGAAGGTTTTTGAGTTTGTCGGCAAATCCACTGTCAAAAGTGATGGTGTTTTGGTTATAAAAACTTTGAATAGAGCAATAGGAACAGTCAAAACCACAGCTCTCTACTGCATCAAGTGTGAGTAGGTTGCAACAGCGTGTTTTCTCTGATGCCACAGGGCAAAGACCTAAACCAAAACCTTTTTTTTCTTGGGTTGTAAATTTGTATTTTTGCTCTGTTGGGATATTTTTAAGTGTAAAGTTCTCATAAGAGTTTGGTTTTTTCCTGAGTGTTTCATAGCTAGTTTTGAGTTGTCTCATAACAACTTTTTTTGCCTCATGTGTGGGAAATATTTTCATCAATGGTACTTCATTCCACATACGCAAATCTCTTGCAATCTCTATGATTTGCTTTATCTCTTGAAAAGAGAGTTTAAACAGAAGCGATTTTTCTTTGATGAACTTCTGCTCATCTTGGGGAAGTTGTGAAAATATTGTATTTTTTATGGCATTGTTAAATTTATCTGTATAGGTATCTTGCATGTGTAATTGTAACCATATTTTCTTTTAAGTGCCAAGATTTATGAAAAATATGTCAATTTGTCATGTTTTTAAATGAATTATAAAATTCATCCTATACTATATTTTAAAAGGAGTGAGTAATGATACTTGGAAAATGCCCTTACTGTGAGGATGGGAAGATAGAGGTAAGAGACAAAGAGGTGAGTGGTAAAAAGGTAAAACTCTATGCCTGCTCAAATGCACATTGGAAAACAGAAGATGGAGAGATATTTGAGCTCACAGAAGATGCGAATTGTGATTTTAGGATCTGGCAAAACTCACTCTCTCGGTATGGCAAATGGCTCTCTTACAAAGAGGTGAGAGGATTGCTTGAGGATGACTCCATAGAGGTAGAACTACTCAGTAAAAAAAATGGCAAAAAAATCTACTATAATAAACATATTATTCTAAACCAAGAATATGGGGTGAGTGTTCTTTGGGATTAAACAAAAAGAGGTTAAAATCAAATTATGAATAAGTATCAAGAAGCAATAGAAAGCACAAATATAGTATCTAAAACCGATGTCGATGGTATCATCACCTTTGTCAATGATGAGTTTTGCAAAATCTCAGGCTATACTAAAAAAGAGCTCATTGGACAAAATCACAATATTGTCCGCCATCCTGATGCAGACGCAAGTAAGTTTAAAGCCCTGTGGGATACCATCAACGCAAAAAAGATCTACAAAGATACAGTAAAAAATCTTGCTAAAGATGGCTCAACATTTTATGTAAATACAACGGTTATACCTATCTTAGATGACAATGAAGAGATAAAAGAGTTTATCGCCATCCGTTATGATGTCACCCAAGAGATGCTTTACAAACAACAAGTTCAAGATGAGATAGCTAAAAACAAGATAAAACAAAAGGCTATGCTCACACAAGCGAGACATGCATCACTAGGGCAGATGCTCGCAAATATTGCACATCAGTGGAGACAGCCTCTCACAGAGTTGAACCTTACAGTATACAATATGAAACGCTCAGTGGGTGACCTAGATAAGATTGATGAATATTTCTCTCAGAGTAAAGAGATCATCAAGTCTATGTCAAACACGATAGATGATTTTACAAATTTTTTCACACCAGATAGGGAGGTGAAAAGTTTTAATATTTGTGAGAGCATCAATGAAGCAGTCAAACTTTTGGATGAGCGACTAGGTAAGTCTATGATAGAGATAACGCTAGAACTCGAAGATGCACAAGTCGTAGGTGTACCAAATGAGATCACACAGGTGCTTGTAAATCTACTCAACAACTCTGCAGATGCATTTGAACAAAAGGGTGTACTCCTTCGTCAAGTAGATATAAAAACAAAATTTAATGATGAAAATGTGCAAGTGATAGTGACGGATAATGCAGGGGGAATTGAGAGAAAAATCATAGATAAAATCTTTGATCCCTACTACACAACGAAACATCAAAGAAGTGGGACAGGACTTGGTCTGTTTATGTCTAAAATGATTTGTGAGCAGGGGATGGGTGGAACTCTAGCGGTCAAATCTTTAAAATCAAACACCACTTTTACCATAGAATTCCCTTTGGATTTAAAATGAAACATAAAAAGCTCAAATCACTCAAAGTCTTACTTGTAGAAGATGAACAAAACATAGCACAACTTTTAAAATCTGCCTTGGGAGGTAACTTTCGTAGCTTTTTGCTTGCCAAAGATGGAGATGAGGGGTATGAACTTTTTATGAAAACAAAGCCAGATATTATCATAACAGATATCATGATGCCTCGCTCTACTGGCTTGGAGATGGCAAATAAAATTCGTACACTCAACAAAGAGATACCCATCATCATACTCAGTGCTTACAGCGAAAAAGAAAAACTCTTTGGTGCTATAGATGCGGGTGTGACAAAGTACTTTACAAAGCCTTATGACCCAGATGAGATACTTGAGTATATCATTAGCATTCAAGATGCTCTTGGCGAAAAGTTCATCGATCTTCATGGTGGCTTTAGTTTCAAGAGAAATACCACCTCACTCTATAAAAATGATAAATATATAGCTTTAAATAAAAAAGAGGTTCGTTTAATAGAGCTTTTTTTAGAAGCCGATGAGATGCGACTAGACTATGAGGTTTTGAAAGAAAATCTTTGGGATGGGGAGCTTGTAAGTGATGAGCGACTGAGAACTTTCATAAAGCGATTCCGTGAGAAAACCTCTAAAAGTCTACTTATAACTCTTAAAGGTATAGGGTATCAGCTTAACGAAAATTAGTTCGGTTGATCTTTGGTTTATACATTGGGTCTGCACCCTCAATAGTCCATAGCTCCTTACACTTCACACTGACAGTTTTCTTGAAATTCTCTGCCAAGGTAAAGTTTGGAAAAACCTCTTGGATAAGTTCTTTCTCTTCATCTAGTATGAGTGGATTCTCTTTTGCTTCAAGCTTGATGCTCTGAGATGTTTCTAAGTTTGCTAAGTGCCACAGGGAGACAAAATCTTGTGAGTATTTGCTGAGTGTATCTCTTGAGTAGTTTTCAAAGTCATTGTAACCACTCAACTCATAAAGTTTGATGATGAGGGTTACAACCTCTTTGAGATGGACAAAAGGGACCATAGAAAAAAGTTCACGACCTATACTTTGTCCATAGGAATGTTCTGCTCCGATGAAAACACGACTTCCAGCATCAGTGTCACCGAAGTGATTTGTTTTGAGCCCAATGAGTCCTATGTCGGTGTGTCTATGTCTTCCACAGCCCTTTGCACAACCAGAAAAACCTACAAAGATAGAGTGCTTTTCTATGAGGTCAAGTGGGAGATATTTTGTATCTTCTTTGATGCTCCATACCGCATAGGGGCAAAGATTTCCAGCACAGGTTACTACTGTAGAACTTTGTGATGGGGAACTAAAAGGTACCTCTTGTACATCAAGACCCAGGAGATAGATGTTTTGGTCTATACCAAATCGAATCTCCACATTTTTCTCTGTAGCAAAAGAGGCGAGTTTATCCATCTCATCTGCATCGAGTTTGGAAAAGTTTGTTTGGTAAACAAAAGCAAATTTTCCATTACGAAGTTTTCTCAACTCTTTAAATTCACTCTTATGAAGCTCTATCTCACCAGCACTTACGAACTCCTTTTTATACTCTTTTTTGATATGCTCTTTAAGCCCCTCCATCCCAATATCTTTTATCAGGTAAAAAAGTCTCGTTTTAGAACGGGAAAATCGTGAACCATGAAGATAAAATGCTTCAACAAAAGCTCTGAAAAAGTCAAACACTTCATCAGAGAGTAAAAATATATCGGCATCTTGTGCAACTTCAGTGTTTTTTCCACCCATATAGACATTAAACCCAAAAGTATCATCTTTTTTTGCAAGGGCGAAGTAGATATCGTTAGCAAAAAATGAGCTGACATTGACAGAGTTACCTGAGATGCCTATGGAGACTCTACGGGGAAGCATCCCTACATAACGAGGGTTTGCTATGATAAACTCTTGCATCTCTTTGATAATGTCATAACACTCTATCTCACTCTCATCTATCACACCATCATAAGCATCGGTCACAATATTGCGTATATTGTCTCCAAAACTTTGCCATGTAGTGAGAGCTGTTGCATTGACTTTGTTGTAGATCTCACGGATGTCATCTACATAGATATCATGAAGTTGGATACCACCTCGTGCAGTTAAAACAATGGTGAGATCATATTGTTTGACAATATCTGCTATGGTTTGAAAATCTTTTGTAGAGATGCGACCACCTGGTATGCGGATACGCATAGTAAACTCATCTTCCAAAAAGTCAGTAGTAAAGATGCCAAAATCTTGAAGATAAAATCTATCCCCCTCACCTAAACTCTCAAAGTCTAAACTCTCCCAGTCTTTGTAATAGTCAATAGGCCTCAGCCTCGCTTTGTAACGCTCTCTTTTGTTTAATTTTGCTTCACCCATGTTCACTCCAAGATAGATAGTTGATTGTAGAGGAATAGTAGCTAAAAATAATAAATATAAATTCATATTATTTTTTCTATGTTAAAGAAGAACACTAAATTTGAAATAAACTACCAAACTCAAGGAGCTGGTATATGATTAAATTTAGCTGTTAGAGTCTTCCAAACTGAACGGTTGAATATAGCCAATAAGTTCCCGCTAGGGTACTTATTGGCTACTATGTTTTGTTAACTTGCTTTTAAATGTCCAGTCTCTTCTTTTAATCTTTCAGCAATCCATACTTTTATAATAGATTGTCTTGTAACACCAATCT
>JALUXP010000021.1 GCA_027013295.1 Sulfurimonas sp. | reverse complement strand
AGCTCCCAATCAGGCTCATCATAATTATAACGGCTTCAACGAGGAAATCAATCTACATCAAACCGACTCTTAGAATATTATTATACTCTTCTTGAGTGGTTAGATGTATTATACAAACGAGGAAAAAAGAGTTATTGACTTTTCTGCTTATGAAGAGAAATTTTACCCCTTAGTAGCTTTAGGATAATTTGGCGTTCTTTTTGAGTAGGTACTTAATATTGTTTTTTAGAGCTATTTTATGTATAATGTTCGTTGAATAAATAGTTGTACCAAAGTTTACTCTAATAGTAAATTTTAGTAAGGCTATTTTAAATAGTCAAAACTAAAATATAGGAGAACTTTATGTCAAATAAGTTTAATATAGCAAAAAAATTGCTAAAAATAGGGTTTATTGGAGTAATGTCTATAACATTATTTTCTGGATGTAGTACAAGACTACAAGTAAAAAAAGATATAGGTGTTTTAAATTTACAAAGTGAAAAGCTTAAGCAATTAAAAGCTACAAAAATTGTTATTGCTATAGTTAGTCCAGTAATTGCAGCAAATGCAACAGCTAATAAGAACCAAACTTCTCAATCAACATTAGCAATGGTGATGATGCAAAGAATGAGAAATGTTAATATTAATTATAATTTTAATAATGCCTTTTCTCAAAGTTATGCTAAAAGATTAAGTAAAGCACTGGAAAATTCTATATCAGAGATAATTGTTTCCAAAGGATTTAAATTAAAAGGTCCATATAGTGTTTTTGATGATATGACTTATCAAGATAAAAAGAAAATTTACTTAGCATTTGTACCAAAAATTGATTTTACTATTGAAAATAAAGCTATAAATACAAAAAAATATAGATTATATACACATGTTGATGGAGTGATCCAAATAGGTGGTAGTTTCACAATATCAATGATTGAACCAATGACAGGTCAAGTGTTTGTTAAAAGAAGAATTAATTTATCTGATTTTAATATTCAAGAACCATATGTTTATGAAAAACAGACAAGAACAGGTAGTAATGGAATAATTGGAACAGTCTTAGATAAAGGTACTGCACCTGATATGTTAAAAGATACTACAGATGTTGCATTAACAAATGCTATAAATAAATTTTATACAAAAACAATTGCTAAAATTAATTTATATTTAGATAAAGAAGAAATATTAAGTTTTGAAAAAGATATTTTAAAACTTAAAGGTTTAAAAAGATTCTAAAAATGTGAGTTATACAAGAGCAGTAATATCGACTGCTAGCTCGTTCCCAAGTTTTACTTGGGAATGCATATATAACTTTGATAACTAAAAATATAGCTCGTTTGTATCACTAAAATAACTCATGAAGTATGCGTTCCAAAGCTGGAGCTTAAGAATGAGGAAAGTTCTTAGCTTGTATTCCTACATTCCCAAATAAGGCTTTAAAACTTCAGGAATATCTATACTTCCATCTTCATGTTGATAATTTTCCATGATAGCTACAAGTGTACGACCTACAGCTAAAGAACTTCCATTGAGTGTATGTACAAATCTGTTTTTCTTACCATCTTTGAAACGAATTTTTGCGCGTCTTGCTTGGAACTCTCTTGTGTTAGAGATAGAAGATATTTCACGGTAAGTATTTTGCCCCGGGAGCCAGACTTCGATATCAGTTGTATAGGCAGCTCCAAAGCCTAAGTCACCTGTGCAAAGATTTACTAAACGGTGAGGAAGTTCAAGGGCTGTCAATATATCTGATGCACACGAGACCATCTCATCAAAGATTTTTTCACTTTCATCTGGATGGGCTATCGTGACTAGCTCTACTTTGTGAAATTGATGTTGGCGTATCATCCCTCTTGTGTCACGACCTGCTGCACCTGCTTCTTTTCTAAAACATGAAGTATAGGCTGTCATCTTTTTTGGAAGAGCATCTACGCTGAGTATCTCATCTTGAAAGAGGTTTGTAACAGGAACTTCAGCAGTGGGAATGAGAAATAACTCCATTCCCTCCATCTTATAAAGGTCATCCTCAAATTTTGGAAGTTGTCCTGTACCTTCAAGTGCTTGACGGTTTACAAGTTGTGGGACACTTACCTCTTCAAAACCACGAGAACGGTTGAAGTCAAGCATAAAGTTTATGAGGGCACGCTCTAGTCTTGCACCCATCCCAAAGGAAGCAGAAAAACGACTTGTAGCAAGCTTGACACCCCGTTCAAAGTCTATCCAACCATTGTTCTCGGCGAGTTCCCAGTGCTCTTTTGGAGTAAAAGTAAACTTTTTTGGAGTAAGGACTTTTACAAGTTCTATGTTATCCTCTTCATCTTCACCATCTGGGACAGAATCATCTGGTATATTTGGTATAGCCATAGCCAAACTCTCTAGTGCTTCTTGTTTTTGTCTCTGGATATCAAGAGCTTCCGTTATCACTAGCTTGTTTGCATCTACTCTGGCTTTGAGTTCGGAGATATCTTTACCCTCTCGTTTATAGACACCAAACTCTTTACTCATAGAGTTTTGAAGTGCTTGAAGTGTCTCAAAATTTGATTTTGCTTTTTTAAGTTCTTCATTTTTCAGTCTGAGTTCCTCTAAAAGTTCTGAGCTCACACCTTTTCGTTGAAGTTTTTTACTTATTGTGTCAAAATCTTTTTGTACTAATTTTAAATCTATCAATTTTTCTTTCCTTGTAATATTTGTTTAGCTAAATCAAATTTATTTGCAGTCATAAGGTGGATTTTTGGATAGTAGTCTTTGAGCGATTCAAAGAGATTTTTACTTAGTTCAAATCCAACCTTGTATTCTTCTTCCTCACCTTTGGCACTTGCAACTCTTAGTTTTTCTAACCAAATATCGGGTACATTGATGCCAGGGACATGAGTTGAGAGAAACTGTGCCGTTCTTAATTTCGTGATGGGGAAAAGTCCAAGGATAAGATGAGCACTTTTTGATTCACTACAACACTCTTTGTTGGCATTGTCCATAAGCTCTAAGAGTTGTTTTGCATTTTCTAAGTCATAGATAGGTTGGGTTATGATGCCAAGGGCACCATGCTTTATCTTCTTTTGCATCTTTTTTTGGAGTGTTTTTGGGTTTTTTGCAAAAGAGTTTACTACTGCAAAAGGAACGATCTCTTTGGGTTTTGAGCTAAAGGGTTTTCCTGCATAGTCCATACCAGAGTTAAATGCTGAGATCATATCAAGTAACATGCTACTATCTGCTTCAAAAACTCCTTTAGTGTGTGGTTGGTCTGAGATGGTAGCTGGATCGCCTGTGAGGGCTAGTATAGCTCTTATGTCAACCTCATTTGCACCGAGTAGGTCAGATTGTAGGGCAATCTTATTTCTATCCCTCATACTCATCGTTGCGATGACAGGTTTGTTGAACTTATCTTGAAGTATTTTAGCTGCAAAAAGGGCATTGTACTTGAGTTTAGCTAGAGGGTTATCTGTTGTAGTAAAAGCATCTACGAATTTATCAAGTTCAAGTTGTGCGATTTTCTCAACAATAGGGCTAAACTGAGGTGAATGTCCAGGTGTTGTTTCCAGTGTTATGTAAGTATCGTTTTGTAATTTTTCAATCAGTGCATCAAACAAAAGCGTTCCTATTTGGATATAATTTCGACATTATAACAAAAGAGAGTATTTTTATGTTGAAATTGGCAGTTTTTGATTTTGATTCGACACTTATGGATGGAGAAACTATAGATTTCTTTGCAGAGGAGTTAGGCATAGGCGAAAAAGTAGCTTACATAACTGAAGAGGCTATGAGTGGAAGACTTGACTTTTTTGAATCCCTGCAACAAAGAGTTTCTCTTTTAAAGGGACTTGACTACTCTGTAGTTACTAAAATCTCTCAAAATCTTCCCTATATGAAAGGGGCTATAGAGACTATAGCTGAACTTAAAAGCCGTGGGATGACAGTAGTGTGTTTTAGTGGTGGGTTTAGAAGTGCAACAACATACGCCAAAGATCTCCTCGGGTTTGATGCAGACTTTGCAAATATACTCCATGAAAAAGATGGAAAGCTTACAGGGTTTGTTGGTGGTGACATGATGTTTTCTTCATCTAAAGGGGACATGATACAAAGGCTTCAAAAGATTCTTGGTGTAACTCGTGAAGAAACGCTAGTGTGTGGAGATGGTGCAAATGATCTTAGTATGTTTGCTCACGCTGGAACTAGAGTCGCTTTTTGTGCAAGAGAGATTTTGCAAAAAGAAGCAAATATAATAATAAACGAAAAAGACTTAAGGTTGATACTTCCAGAAATCTAGAAGTATCTAAAATGTATGCAGAGTAAATTCTTATCTTTTCTGGCTAAATATTTATTACATAAATGTTTGCTCATCAAAGGAATTTACACTATAAGGAGAAAATTTAATGCTAGAAAATACAGTTTGGAAACAATACAACGAAGAAAATAACTTTAAAGAAAAGTTGGCAGAGTTCTGTGTCATGCCCATACGAGAGTTTATGGAAGATGAAAAAGCACTCTATGGTGTGATGAAATCAAAACTTACAAAAAAAGAGTTAAAACTTTTTGCAATGGATTGTGCTTGTGTTGGTGATGAAGAGATTATGAAAGATTTTTCTTGGGATGGTGATGCTTTAGAAAAAGCAAAGTTCAAACTCTACAAAAAACTCAAGCAAGATAAGACACGACTCTCTTTTAGAGCATCAAAAGAGTATGATTCTTAAGGAGACTCTTCGAGATTTTTGTTTATTTTCAACATTTGAGAAAGTGATTTTTTTACGATAGCTGTATCCACTCCCTTTGAGTATTTTAGTAAGCCATACCTTGGTTTTTTTATCTTGACAATGAAAGATATAGTCTAAAGTCTCAAAAGACCTTTTCATAGAAAGCTTTTCATTTTTTATATATCTATCTTCAAAAGAGGCTTTTCCCCATTCACTTGAGGTGTATCCATTGACCTCTAATGTTTTCACTTGCGATTGATATTGATGCAAGAAAGAGGTAAGCTTTTTACTAAATGTATCTAAAAATATTTTTTGTGTTTTTGTAAGTTTATATTTTGATACACCAAAGTAGAGTCTTTTGTCTATAAATTCTATGGATAGATCTTGATTTATCTTTATCTGTTTTGATTTTATCTCTTTGGCATAGAGCTTTACTAGCATCTTGTAGATACCCAATGCTTTTGTTGATTTTTGTACAAAGGTGGTATCTCTATTGAGTTTTACTATCCACATATTTGATTCTTGAGATTTGTTGTGTGTAAATATCCCTGCACAAGCAATTTGTGAATTGTTGAGTATGGTTACCGCATTGAAGCGATCATAATTGTCTTCACCAAAGTGTGCTTGATTGAGTTGTTTGAGTTCTGAGTTAAGCATGACAACAAGAGCATCTGTATTGGAAGCATCTCGTACATAGCCAACACCAACGATGCCACCATCAGCATACTCTTTTATATCATTGAGAACTGATGGATATAGTGTATGGAGCTTCTTGTCTAAAATGACATTTTTTTGTAGGTCAAATTTGATGAGCCGAATCTGTTCTTTGTTCATCTCATCTACTTCTGAAAGTGCAAGAAGAAAGTTATTGTCTCTTAAGCGGATGATTTTTTTTGGAGAGATACTTTTTTGTTCTTTATAGTGTTTAAGCCATATTTTATTGCCATTTTCACCAATTCGCATGAGTGTGACATCCCTATAGTTATCGTAGCGTGTAGTGCTTACTACGATGAAAGAACCATCGAAAGCCTCTACTGCATCGATACCTCTATCATCATACTGTGTTCCATACTTTTTACTCCAAAGTTTATGTCCATCTTTGCTAAAACGAGTTAAAAATATATCATTGAGTCCAAGTCCTGTTTCAAATAGTGGATCATGGATAGAGCGAGAACTAGTGGATGAACCCACGGCAAGAACACCACCATCATTAAGTTGTACTATATTTCTTAAGCTATTGAAATTTTTTGTTCCAAATGATTTTTTAAATATAAGATTTGCATTTGCATCAAGTTTGAGAAGTATCACTTGAGCATCCATAGTATTCCCACCAATATAGTACCCGTTTGATGGAGTTTTAGTGATGGCTATCGCTTCGCTAAATTTAGCTAGGTTTGATGACTTGTCTAAAAGAACTTTTCCTGTACCTTGGTCGAGTTTGATAAGTTGCATCTGCATACCATCAGTATCATTAATACTTGCAAGATATTTGAAAGGGTCTGTATAGCTTCTGCTAGTTTGAGTTTTAGTATTGAATTTTTCTGTAAACCCTACAGCTGTTATATCTCTATCATAATCTTGTTCTATAGCTAAGAGTTGACTATTGAAGGGTTTGTTGATAATTATGGAGTAATCTGTATCTTTTGCGTTAAGACTAAGTAGAAGTAAAGAGGTTAAAAGTAGAAATATTTTCATGCATACACTTTTTTCAAAGTATATAGCAAAAAATATTCCCAAAGAGCTAAATCTCCCCTTTTTCCTTTGCCTCTGCAAATTCTTCGTAACTTCCTTTAAAATCAATAAGAGTTCCATCAGCTTGAATCTCAATGATACGAGTTGCATAAGCATCGAGTAGCTCTCTATCGTGAGAGACACAGATAACATTGCCTTTGAACTCATGGAGTGCTTCACCTAGTGCTACAATAGCCTCAAGGTCAAGGTGATTTGATGGTTCATCTAAAACTAAAAAGTTTCCACCTTCAAGCATGAGTTTTGAGAGCATCATACGGTGTTTCTCTCCACCTGAGATGCTCACAACTGACTTTTCTTGCTGTTCGCCATTAAAGAGCATACGACCTAGACAGTTTCTTATCTCTGCAATATCACGCTTAGGGTCAAAACCACGAAGCCAGTCATAAAGAGTTCCATCTCCATTAATAGTGTCAGCGGTATCTTGGGGGAAATAACTAGGCTCTATGGTTGCACCCCATTTTACTTCACCTGCACTTGGTTTCATCTCTTCCATAAGGATTTTTAAGAGTGTTGTTTTACCAACACCATTGCCACCGATAAGAGCTACCTTTTCATCTGGTTCAAATTTGAGTGTAATATCTTTGAGCACCTCGTTATCACCATAAGAGTGAGAGATATTAAAAAGGTCAAGTGCTTCACCTCCCATAGTTCTTTTTGCTTTAAATACGATGCTTGGATCTCGGCGAGATGATGGTTTAATATCATCAATCTGAAGTTTGTCAAGTTGTTTTTGTCTTGATGTTGCTTGTTTTGCTTTTGATGCATTTGCTGAAAATCTTCTCACAAAAGCTTCAAGTTGTTCTTTTTCTTTTTCTTTTTTAGCAGTATCTAGTTCAAGTTGTTTTGCTATCACATTTGCGGCAATATACCAGTCATCATATGTTCCTGTAAATTCACGAATTTTTTGGTAATCTACATCTAAGATATTTGTCACAACAGAATTTAAGAAGTGCCTATCGTGAGAGATAACTACCATAGCACCTTGGTGTCGTTTGAGTTCATTTTCTAGCCATGAGATAGTTTGGATGTCGAGGTTATTTGTAGGCTCATCAAGGAAGAGTACATCAGGCTTAGGAAATAAAACTTGTGCAAGTAAAACTTTGAATTTATCGGCAGAGTCAAGTGAACTCATAAGATCATAATGATCACTTGCAGGGATGCCAACATTTTCAAGGATTTTACCAATGTTGACTTCGTATTCATATGTTGGATCTTCCTCTACAGATATAACCTCTAACTCAGCTAAACGGTTATTGACTGCATCATCTTCAAAGTCACCATTTGCATAAAGGTCTTCTTTCTCTTTGACTGCATCGTAGAGTCGTTTGTTTCCCTGTAATACAGCATCCATGATGGTATAGTTTTCAAAAGCAAATTGATTTTGACCAAGAACACCAACTTTGTTGGCTTTAGGGATGATAACTTCACCCTCAAATTCATTATCTTGATCTGAAAGGATTTTTAAAAATGTTGTTTTTCCAGCACCATTAGCACCGATGAGACCGTAGCGTTTATGACGGTCAAGTTTGAGATTTATCTCATGAAATAGAACTCTGTTTCCAAAGCGTTTAGTGAGGTTTTGAACTGTTACCATAGTGAAGCTCTCTTATAAAAATTTTCGCGATTATATCTAAGAAAGCTTTAAAATATGGTTATGTTTCTTTTTACTTGAGTTTAGAGTGTGGTTTATCCCAAAAATCTTTCTCTGGAGCATTATGAATAGTGTCTTTTGAATATTTTTCATGCGTATGTGCTATCTCTGCTCTGATGAGGTTAACAACGGTTTTTTGTGATGCTATAGGCTCTGGAAGCACACAGTATTCACCCTCTGTTAGTTCCTCTTCAAGATGTTTGATATCAAACTCTTTGCCAAGATATTTTGCAATATATTTTGTATCTCGTTCTGCATTACCAAGACAAGATGTCGCTCCAGGAGATGGTGTCATATTGAAAATCAATCCTTCTCCAGTATAGATAGAGGCTTCTCCAAGCATAAGTTTTTGTTCATCTTTATTGAGAACCTGTGGGCGAATTCCCCCAAATCCATGTGCATATTCAAACTCATCTAGTTTGAGCCCAGGGACGATTTTTCTTGCATCTCTTAAAAATAGATACTTATTTAAAAAAGGTACTTCATATAAGAAGTTTCTTCCTAGATAGTTACGGATGTCACTCTCTTTGAGAAGTTTCCAAAGAGCTTTTACTATGTTCATATCAAAACGCAAAGTTTTCCAAAAATCCATATAGGTACCTGGTTTGTAGCGTTCAAGTTTAGGTAGGACAAGTGCAGTAGGACCAAAGCGAGTGTTTCCATCCGCAAGAATATCTGGGTCACCATGAAGTGCTGCAAAAGGGAGTTTCGGATTTTGTATCATATAGACTTTACCATTGAGGAGTTTTTGATTGCTCATATAGAAACTACCAGCAACAGGAAGACAACCAAGATTGAGTCCAAAGCCCATACGGTGTGCTAAGAAAAGCGAATGTGCCCCTGCATCTGTTGCTACAAAGTCAGCATAGAAGTTCCCTTTTGGAGTTTTTACAACATAACCTCTTTTTGTAGATTTTTCTATATCTTTGACCTCTGTATTTAAAAACATCTCAAAGACAACATCCTCTTTTTTTATCTCCTCTATAAAAGATTTTGAAAGTTTGTAAAAATCTACTGTAGTCCATTGGTCACGCGTCCCAACACCTACTATATCTTCTTCCCTTTCGTTGCCATTGGCATCATAAACTATGCGAGGCTCTATCTCTTTGAGTTTCTTTTTGTCCCACACCTCTAGGTAAGGAAAAAGTTGGCTAAACTCTTCATATCTATGAAGTAAGAACTCAACCTCTTTTTGTCCAACACCAAGTGCCATTTTTTGGTAAGAGTAGATAACATCATTTTGCAAGTGATGCCCTAGACAGTATCGTTCTATCATCTTAGCTGTTCTTTTTGTGATAGAAGCTTTCTCTAATGTATAGTTTGTTTCTATATCTCCAGCATGGATAGTTTGAGAATTACTTGTCCCTTTAGAATTTAAGGTCGATACATCTTCATATTTTTCTACAAGAGCGATAGATTTTATATCTGTATATCTTGCAAGAGTATAAGCTAAAGCACAACCTGTGATACCAGCACCAACGATGATTACCTCAAAATTTTTCATTTGCATTCAATACCCTTTCTAGCTGTTTTTAAGTTTACGGTATTAATTATAACTAAATTAGTATAAAATACATTATGCAGATAAGAGAATTGAATTTAAAAGAGCTAGAAAGTGTTTGGGAAGTGTTGTCTCAATTAAGAGATGGGTTGGATTATGATGAGTTTGAAGATTTGATTTATGAGATGCGTTCAAAAGAGTATAAGATGTTTGGTCTTTTTGAAGGGGAGGAGTTAGTGACCTATGCGGGTGCGTATATCCAAACAAACTTATACCATAAAAGGCATCTTTTTGTTGATGATTTGGTCACTTATGAGAGTGTCCGCTCCCGAGGCTATGGGGAGGCGATGATGGGATATCTGGATAACTATGCAAAGATGGGTGGGTGTGAGAGAGTTGTCCTTAGTTCAGGTATAGAGCATCAAGATGCACATAGATTTTATGTGAAAATAGGGTTTAAGAAAAAGAGTTATCAATTTGTAAAAGGGGTAAAAATATGAAAATAAAGTCATTATATATATCAGCACAAGAAAAAAGTGCAGGGGCACTTTTTGTCACAATGGGGATGATGGAAATTTTAAAAAGAAATCTCGCTCGTGTTGCTTTTTTTAGACCTGTTATCTACTCTAGAAATATGGAAGATGGTGATATTGCTTTTATGCTTGAGAGATATTCTCTTGATATGGAGTATAAAGAGTGTTATGGATTTGACATAGAGTATGTAGAAGATATGATCGCAAACAATAAGACAAATACGCTTCTTAATGAGCTTATTGCTAAGTTTAAAAAACTTGAAAATGACTACGATTTTGTACTTGTTGAGGGGATTAGACACTCTTTTTTAACCAATACCATAGATTTTGATCTCAATATAAAAATCGCACAAAATTTTGCCTCTCCCATCATTCATATTGTCAGTGCAAAGGACAAAACAATAGCAGATATCCATGATGATATTTTGATACAAAATAAGAACTCTACACTTCAAGGATGTGTACATTTTGCGACCTTTATCAATAGACTTGATGATCTCCAAGAAAAAACACTTAAAAAACGACTTGCTGATTATCCTTTAAAAATTTATTACTTAAAAGAGGTGGCTGAGTTAGATATGCTTAGTATTGCAGATGTTATAGATGCACTAGATGCACTTCCATTATGGTTACACCCGAAAGATAGTAGCCGAATCGTAAGACAGATAAAAGTAGCCGCTTTGACTTTAGATAATTATCTTGAGTATATCGAAGAAGATGACTTAGTTGTCGTTCCTGCTGATCGTTCAGACATCATAGTGGGGCTTTTAGGTGCACTTTATTCATCTACTTATCCAAATATAAGTGGTATAATTTTTCCCTTTGGTATGACAACTCATCCAAATATTAAGAGATTAGTTGATGGCTTAGATAAGTTTACAATCCCAGTACTCTCAGTTGATTTTGACACCTATACTACTGCAAAAAAATTATCAAAGATACAAGCAAGATTGCGGGTAGGAAGTGAGAGGAAAATTGCACTTGCATTGGGACTTTTTAACTCAAATGTAGATATCCCCACGATTGAAAATAAAATAGATACCGCTACGAGTAATATTTTAACCCCTATGATGTTTGAGTATAAACTTTTTGAGTTAGCAAGAACTAACAAAAAGCGTATCGTATTGCCAGAGAGTAGTGATGAGAGAATTTTACGAGCAGCTGAGATCATCCTTCGTCGGGAGATAGCAGAGGTAATCTTACTTGGAAAAAGTGAAAAGGTCAAAGAGCATTATCTCCGTCTTGGTTTAGATCTCTCTCAAGCAACTATTATCAACCATCGCACTTCAAAACTTAAAGAGGAATTTATTGAGGTTTTTTATGAGATGAGAAAAGCGAAAGGTTTAACATTTCAAGCAGCAGAAGATGCCCTCATAAATGAAAACTATTTTGCAACGATGATGGTACATCTTGGTTATGCTGATGGGATGGTCAGTGGAGCTATACACTCTACGGGTGATACTATCCGACCAGCACTTCAGATCATCAAAACTGCACCAGGGGTCTCCATAGTTTCTTCTGTCTTTTTTATGTGTTTAAAAACTCAAGTCTTAGTTTATGGAGACTGTGCTATCAACCAAAACCCAGATGCAAAAGAGTTGGCACTTATTGCTAAAAGTTCGGCACAAACCGCTTTGTCTTTTGGGCTTACCCCTAAAGTTGCTTTACTCTCATACTCTACTGGGGAGAGTGGGAGTGGTGTTGATGTCGATAAGGTCAAAGAGGCTACTAGAATTTTAAATACAGAATCATTAGCATATGATATAGAGGGACCTATCCAATATGATGCTGCGATCAATAAAAGTGTTGCAGCAAAAAAGCTACCAAACTCTAAGGTAGCAGGAGTGGCAAATGTACTGATATTTCCAGACTTAAATACTGGAAACAATACATACAAAGCCGTTCAGCGTTCAAGCGATGCTATAGCAATAGGACCAATACTTCAAGGACTCAACAAACCTGTCAATGATTTAAGTCGTGGTTGTGAGATAGAAGATATAGTAAACACCATAGCTATCACGGCTATCCAAGCAGATCAAAATACGAAGGAAAGAAAATCATGAAAATCGCAGTTATTAACTCAGGAAGTTCATCATTGAAATTTAAGCTTTTTGAGATGCACAGTGAGAGTGAGAGTGTTATCTTTTCTATGAGTTTAGATGAAATTGGCTCAAGTCATGAAAAAGCTTTAGAAACCATACTAGATGCACTAAGAAAAAAAGACATAACCATTGCTGACTTAGATGCGGTTGGGCATAGAGTAGTTCATGGAGGGGAATATTTTCATGAAGCGACACTCATAGATGCAAGTGTCATACAAAAGATAGATGCACTTAGTAGTTTAGCTCCACTTCACAATCCTGCTAATCTAGCTGGAATACTCAGTGTTCAAAAGTTAGCACCAAATCTTAAACAATATGCTATTTTTGATACTGCCTTTCATGCAACTATGCCAAAAGAAGCTTACCTTTATGCACTTCCTTTGGAGATCTATGAAAAACATGGCATAAGAAGATATGGCTTTCATGGAACTTCCCATTCTTTCATAGCTAAAAGTGCAGCAAAAAAGCTAGATAAAAGCATTAAAGAGCTCAACATCATCTCACTGCATCTTGGAAATGGTGCAAGTGTATGTGCTGTAAAAAATGGTCAAAGTATAGATACTTCTATGGGGTTTACCCCTTTAGAAGGTTTGGTGATGGGAAGTAGAAGTGGGGATATTGATCCTGCTATCGTTTTGTATCTGATACAAACACTTGGTTGGAGCGTAGAACAAGTGGGTCAAATGCTCAATAGAGAGTCTGGTTTAAAAGGAATATGTCACGAGAGTGATGTGAGAAAAATCCTTGATGCACAAGATGAGAACTCTCAACTAGCCTTGCGTATGATGATACGACGGATAAGAAAATATATAGGAGCTTACACCACTTTACTCCCGAGTTTAGATGCTCTTGTTTTTACTGGAGGCATAGGGGAAAACTCACAATATATACGAGATGAGGTTCTTCAAGGTATCTCCATAAAAAGATCTTTAGTTATCAATACTGATGAGGAGTTAGAGATAGCAAGACAGATAAATGTTTATGGAGAGACACTTACCACTAAAAACTAAATTTGTAGATGATTGTAGCAATATTGAGAATCACCATAAAGATAAAAGCTCGTTTGTAGAAGATATGTGGCGAACGCTCTATGAGTGTAGAACTTTGCGAAAAGAAAGGTTTTACTTTTGTGGGTCGGTTGAGTTCATAGTGCATCTCAGAATAGTGTTTATATCTTTGTTCTTTATCTATAGCGATAGCACGAAGGATGACACTGTCGAGCCAATCAGGGATGTTTGAATTATAAAAACTAGGTTTTTTAGCCTCTTTAAAGCTAGGGGTTTGAAATGGTTCTATCTCACCATAAGGATATTTTCCTGTGAGACCAAGATAGAGTGTGACACCGATAGAAAATATTTCACTTGTTTCGCTGATAGCCTCTCCAGCAAACCTTTGAGGTGCTAAAAAACTAGGAGTTCCAGCTTGCGAATTGGTGGAAAATATCTCGGTAATACTTCCAAAGTCTATAATCTTAAATTCGAGATTTTCATCATCATCTTTGGCTATCATGATGTTTGGTGGTTTGATGTCACCATGAACAAGATCAAATCTAAGAAGGTATTGAGTCATATCTAAAAGCGTAGATGCAAGTTCTATAGTATCATCTATGGTGATATGTTTATGTGAGAGATATGAGTCTAAGTCTTCACCGATGAAAAGTTGCATCACATAGTAGCGAATCGTTCTGTTTTTTGGGATGACTGCTTTGGGGAAGAAGTTGGCTTTAAGCCGCTTGGCATTCCAAGCTTCTTTAACAAAGAGGTCAAGGACTACTTCATCATCTATCGCTTCAAGTGGAGCAAATTTGACAACATACTCTTTCGTTTTTTTAGAGCAGAGCCAAGTCCTGTCATTTTGGATGAGAGATTTTTCAAGTTTATATCCATCAATAACCTGACCTTTGATTAAATTTTTCGGGATACTGACTTTTTGTTGCTTAAGTGCATCTATCTCATTTGCTTGAAGTATCTCGACGACGACGGCAGTTGTATCATCTGGCAAATTATCATCGACACTTTTTGAAGCTTTCTTTACTAAAGAAGAAGCTCCATAGGAGATGTTTTCTTGAAGTTTTTTGTTGTCTAGGAGATTGTATAAACCATCGCTACAAAGGAGAATTTTATCATCTTTTTGGATGAGGTTTTCAAAGTAGTAGATTTGCGTTGTTTTATCAATGCCTATCGCTTGAGTGAGGACATTTTCATATCCATCCTCCTCCATTGCATGATCATGAGAGAGTTGAGAGAGTCTATTATCTCGAAGGAGATAAACCCTACTATCACCTACATTTGCACCATAAAGTTTATTGCCTTCTATAACGACAATAGTAAGGGTTGTAACGAGTTCTGGTCGCTCGTAATTTAGCATGGACTCCTGATAGAGTATCGCATTGATAGACTCTATAAAACTATGGATTGATTTTTCTATACTCCATGTTTTTGGTCTTATTTTGAAGTTGTTCATGAGATGCTTTGTGACTCTTTTTGCAGCCTCAGCTCCATCATCGGCACTTCCCACACCATCACAAACTACAGCTACTGTAAGATTAGATATAGTTTTTACATCATAAAAGTCATCTCCTATGAGTTCTTTGCCTTTGGCAAGGGAGAACCCTGAGAATTTTATATTACTGGATTTAGATCCTACCACCAGCGGCTACCCCCCATGTAGTACGCCATCTAGTTTTTACAAGACTAAGTCCCACAATAGCGATAATAACAACACCTGCAAAGATTAAAAAACCCACTGTGTAACCATCAAATGCACCCTTACTCCACCCAAGAGTTTTGATAAGAGCAGTCCCTCCAAGTCCACCAGCACAACCAACAAGACCAGTCATGATACCGATATCTCTACCAAATCTTTGAGGTACGAGTTGAAAAACTGAACCGTTTGCCATACCTAAATTTGCCATGATTAAAAAAAGTACAATCATCGCAACAAAAAATGGCATCTCGACTAAGGCAGTGGTTATAACTAAAATTGCTACAGCACCATAAAAGAAGTAAAGAGCTTTCACTCCACCAAGCCTATCGGCAATATTTCCACCGACAGGGCGAAGTACTGCCCCAGCAAAAATTGTCACCGCTCCAAAATAACCTGCGATAACTTTTACATTTGGCTCGTTAAATACATCAATACCAAACGCACTCATATCTGCTTGATAGGTGTTCATTAAATACACTTTCATATACCCTGCAAATCCAACAAAGCCACCAAAACTGACTGCGTAAAAGAGGTTAAACCACCATGTGTCTTTGTCCCCAAGAAGTTTGAGATAGTCTTTGACTTTTTTAGGTCTTGCTTGATAAACATCTGCTGGAGCATTCTTTGCTAAGAATGCATAAGCAATGAATACAACTATTGCCATGATGGCACCGACGCCAAATACAGCATACCATCCCCATATCTCTGCTATTTTTGGAGCAAATAGAAAGTCGATAACGACACCGATGTTACCAGCTCCAGCGATACCTAAAACGACTCCTTGTAGTTTAGGTGGGTACCATTGACCCGCTTGTGGCAATGCTACAGCAAAAGAAGCCCCTGCAAAACCAAGTCCAAGTGCTACAAAAAGTAAAACTTCATAAGTAATAGTATTACCCATCAGATAAGCTGTTAAAAGAGAAACAATAACAACGGATTGTGCTAAAAGTGCTGTCAATTTTGCTCCAAGTTTATCAACTCCAAAACCTAAGACTATTCTAAGAATTGCTCCTGAGAGTATTGGAAGAGAGAGAAGTGTCGCTTTTTCTCCAGAGGTTAAGATACGACCACCTAGTGCCAGTGCTTCAGCTATCTCCGTTGAGAGTGGACCAAGCATAGTCCACACCATAAAACTCATATCGAAATATAAAAATGCCATAAACAAGGTTGGTGCATGTCCCTGCCCCTTCAACTCCTTAAATCCTGCCATAAAATCTCCTAAATTATTTTGATAGAGGAATTATAATATAAAAAAAGATTGAAACAAATAATATAATGATTAATAAACATACAGTTGAGATAAATATGTATGATTAATAAATATACAATTTATAGTATAGTAATTTTCAGTATATAAGTTAATATTATAACAAACAATTGATTAAAATTTAATCATTAAATTGCTTTTTATTCTGAATAAATAATGTAGTATTAGAAGTTAAGAAAAAAATAAGAGGAAGAAAAAATGATATTTACAAGCTCATTAGAGTTATTGTCTTTTCACTGGGTGGCTTATACCATATATGCAACGATAATTATATCGGTTATTGCATGGTTTGGATATAACCTTACTCGTGAGAAAGCAAAATCTGTTGTACGCATACCATTTTATTGGTATATGGCGTTTTTAGTTGCGGGTGGTGTTGGTCACCATATATTTACTTACAATACTATCCCTTGGGTATCACAAGATATAGGTAGAGCTGATATAGTTCCTGATGCTACTTATAAATTTGAAATAAAAAAGCATGTTTGGACACTTCCAGCCAAAAAAATCACTGTACAGTGTGGTCAAACTATAAAGTTTGATGTAACAAGTGATGACCTTATATATGGTTTTGGACTTTTTCGTCAAGATGGTTCTATGGCTATGCAGATGCAAGTAAACCCTGGTTCTCCAAATGATATACTTTGGACTTTTCACCATAATGCAGTGTTTGACTTAGATTCGACTGAGTATTCTGGTCCACACATGTATGACCATGAAGGAAAAAATTTAATGAGAATAAAACGATTTTTAGAAGTTGTTGGATGCGATAATGGAGGTACAAAATGAGTTTTACTAAAACATTAATTGATGGAACAAACTTTGACCATAAAGGTCTAAATGCCCTTCAAAAGGTAACCCTGCGTGCTGTTGTAATGGCATTTTTATTTTATGGTTTAGTAGCTATTGAGGGTATGATTATGCGTTTGGTAGAAGTTGGACCTGCTGCAAAAGGTATCATACCAGAACAATTCTTCCACCCTGAGCATTTCTTCTCTATCATGACTGTGCATCCTATAGTGGGTATCTTTGGTTCTACTTACCAGTTAGTATTTGGGGCTTTTACATTTTTAGTACCTTATCTGACAAAAAAACCACTCTATAGCGTTAAGTTAGCAAACTTTACATGGTTAAGCATTACTATAGGTACTGCATTGGCATGGATAGCTGCTTTTGCATGGCAGTACGCACCACTTTATACTCTTTACTGGCCACTTCCAGCGGATACTGAGCAGTTTAGTATTATTGGTGGTATAGTATTTATCGTAGGTATAGCACTTATTATGATTGGTACATTTGGATTTATTTACAATATATATGCGACAATTTTTGCTCGTGTTGGTGTACATAAAAACAAAACGACAAAAGAGCTTTTAATCTCTGGTTTTGGTATAGATGGTATGCTAAACCTTATCAACAAACTAAGAGGTAGGCCACCTTACACAAAAGAACCTGCTTTAGCACTTCCTGTAGTTGCAATCTTTCGTGGTACAGTTGATACATTTTTAGATGCAGTAGTTATCCTTGGTGCTGGTGTCTTAGTGCTTGTGTATCTCATAGCAGATTTGGGTGGTATTCACTTGAATGTTGCGGCGATAGATGCTCTCTTATATAAGAACTTTTTTTGGTGGGGACTTGACCTCGTGGCAGATGGTCTTGTACTTATCTATGTAGCTGGTTCTTGGTATCTTTTAGCGACACTCATCACTGGACAAAAACTTTTCATGGAAAATGTTGCTCGTGCAGCATTGATGCTTGAGTTGCTTGTTTCTTGGATGGTTTGGTCACATCACCTTCTTGGTGACCAAGGGCAACCTGAGATGATGAAACTTATCTCTGGTGAGATGGTTACTGCATTTGAGCTTTTAACACAAGGATTAGCACTATTTATCACTCTCGTTACCCTATGGAAGGCTCGTCCACTGAAAATGACATTTGAGTTAAAATACCTACTTGGTGGTTTAGTTGGGTTTGGTCTAGCAGTACCTGCAGCGATTATCCAAGCAGATATGGGAATGAATAGAGTTTTACACAATACACAATGGATTATAGGTGCACATGTACATATTGCATTAATCGTTGGACTTTATATGACACTATATAGTGCTGTATATGTACTTTGGCCATTAGTGACAAACAACACCGAACTATGGTCAAAAAAACTTGCAAATACACACTTTTGGATGCACCTCATAGGTGGTATCGGTATGGGTGCGTTTATGGGTATGGCTGGACTTGATGGAATGATGCGTCGTCATCTTTATGTCAATGGTGAGTTTCAAACAGATATGATATTGGCTGCAATATTTGGAGCTATGCTTCTTATAGCGTGGGCAATATTTTTGTTTAATATCATTATGAGTGTTGGTGTTAAAGGATTGGTTGGTATCTTTTTACCAGCTAAGGATGCAACATCTTCGTATGGTCTTGACCCAGAAGATGCATAAGCTATAAGATGAGCTTTTGCTCATCTTTAAAAGAGGAAAACATTTGATAAACTTACAAAGAGTTGCTAAAGAGATAAAGTCTGTAGGCTTATATGACCTTGTTCTTCAAGATGTCCAAAGAGATGTTGGTAAAAATAGAGTGAATGAAGAAGAGATTCAAAAAGTGATGGATACAAACCCCCAAATCCTTCAGGACTATATGCAAACAAATGTTGAGTACAATTTGAGTAATATCCACATAAAAGATATAGCGTTAGAAAATTTAAAAGATGAGGACAAGCAAAAATCACAAAGGGTGAATAAAAATTTAGCCGAGCTTAAAGAGTTAGAAAAATATACTCTTGATTTTGAGCAAAGTGCTACCCTTGTTATCATCTTTTCGATTGAATTTTTTGTTCTTTTTTCAGTACAATATTTCATAGTCCTCTTAGGTCTTAAAGAGTGGCAAATATGGATATATGGACTTTTTGCTTCTACAGTGCTTATTGCATGGGCGTATGGTAAAAGTCAATCAAAATTATATAAGAAAAACAATGCTATTTATGAAAAAAAGTATCAACAAACACAGCAACTTCTTGCTGAACTAGAAGACACTAAAGCTCTAAGTAAAGAGGAGTTATGGGTCTTTGAAAGTGATGAACATGTCTAAAAACATAGAGATAGAATACCTTTGGACTAAAGAGTTATTTCTTCAAGCAAGTAGGGCTACTTATGAGTTTGAACTAAGGCACTCTCCTAAGCGTTTTTTAGGTTGGTTCTTCATAATCATGACACAGTTTGGTGTGGTAGGAGCTTTAAAAAAAGATGCATACGGATTGCTCTTTGTCTCAAGTCTATTAGTGGTGTATTGGTACTTTTTTCGTTGGAGGATCAGGAAGTTTATCATCTCTAAAACATACAAAAACTCAACTTCAAAAGAGATTCTGTTTTTGATGCAAGCCAAGAAAGATGGACTTGATGTCAATGGGACACTTTTAAGATGGCAAGAGATCACAGAAGCTGTCTCACTTAAAGAGGGTTTCTTACTTTATTATGGCGATACTTTTTTATACATTCCTAAATCTGCATTTAAAAGTGTAGAGCAAAAAGATCTTTTCTCACATCTCACAAAAGACAATGTCATCAATTACAGAAAAGAGCACTAATGGCATATGTGTATGTAGTGATAATCATAGTATTTCTAGTAGGAATCGTAGCTGTCGCTATGACGATGGATAAAGAAGACATGGAGTCATAATTACTTTTTAAGTAAAAACTTCACAATAAGTGCCTCATCTATCAAAAAACACACAAATGTAAGATTTGTGAAATATATTTACCTAAAAAGGGCTATAATTTTTCAACTAATATTTTACCGAGGAAAATATGCAAAGGCACTTTACAGAACAAACTGCAATTTTTCTTAGTGTAGCAAAATGGAT
>JALUXP010000020.1 GCA_027013295.1 Sulfurimonas sp. | reverse complement strand
AAAGCAGGCTGTAAAGCTAATGTTGCTACTCTATTACTAATTTTATTAAACAAATATTGATACAAAGAGAGAATATGAGCGAACAAAAATTCTTACAAGATTTAGAGAAAAAACTATGGACATCTGCTAATAAACTTCTGCCTTCACTAGATGCAGCAGTATATAAACATGTTGTACTAGGAATGGTATTTGTAAAATATGTATCAGATAGTTTTGAGACTCGCAGACAAGAGTTGCTCAAGGCATTTAAAGACCCTGAAGATGACTACTATTTGGGTGAAGATGCGGATGACATCATCGAAGAGGAGCTTGAAAACAGAGACTACTATACAGAGAAAAATGTCTTTTGGGTACCTGCTGCTGCTCGTTGGAAGTATCTTCAAAATAATATCCGCCTCTCAGTCGGTGCACCATTACCTCTAGGTGGAGAGTTCAAGGGTGCAGGCAAGATGCTCGATGATACGATGGAGCTGATAGAAAAAGAAAATCCTAAACTCAAACGCATCCTTAATAAAAACTATGCACAACTCCAGATAGAACAAAATAAATTAGCTGATCTCTTAGACCTCATAGCGACTATCCCATTTTCTCATGAAACACTCAAAGCAAAAGATATACTCGGTCATGTATATGAATACTTTTTAGGACAGTTCGCCGCAGCTGAAGGTAAAAAGGGTGGGCAATTCTATACACCTAAATCCATCGTAAACCTCATGGTTGAGATGGTGGAGCCATTCAGTGGAAGAGTCTATGACCCTGCTATGGGAAGTGGTGGTTTTTTTATCTCAAGTGAAAAATTTATACAAGAGCATAGCGGCAAGATAAAAGATATATCGGTCTATGGTCAAGAGTCTAACCCTACCACTTGGAGACTCGCTGCTATGAATATGGCTATCCGTGGCATAGACTTTGACTTTGGAAAAGAGCCAGGCGATACCTTTACTAAAGACCAGCATCCAGACCTAAGAGCAGACTTTGTACTTGCTAACCCTCCTTTTAATCAAGATGAATGGTGGGATGCCAGCTTGGAAGGTGATGCAAGATGGAAGTATGGCACACCTCCAAAAGGAAACGGAAACTATGCTTGGATGCAACATATGCTCCATCACACCTCGCCAAATGGTGTAGTAGGGCTTGTTCTTGCCAATGGAAGCCTTAGCACCACAACAGGCGGAGAGAAAGAGGTAAGAGAGGCTATCATCAAAGCGGATTTGGTAGAAGCTATAGTCGCTCTACCATCACAACTCTTTGCCAACACGCAGATACCTGCTTGCATCTGGATACTTAACCGTAACAAACCTCAAAAAGGCAAAACGCTGTTTATAGACGCTCGTGAAGTGGGGCATATGTTAGATAGAAAACAAAAAGCCTTTGATGCAGAGGATACTAAGGCACTAGCTGAAAAGTTTCATGCATTTAGAAGTGGTGAAGATATCAATGAACTCGGAGCATATTACAGTGCTACGACAGAAGAGATAGCAAAGCAGGAGTATATCTTAACCCCTGGGCGATATGTGGGTGTTGCTGAGGAAGAGGGTGATGGTGTGCCGTTTGCTGAAAAAATGGCGATACTTATGACTACTCTCAAAGAGCAGTTTGAGGAGTCGAAAAGGTTAGAGAGTGAGATTAAGAAGAACTTGGCGGGGCTTGGGTATGAGGTCTGAGTGGAGGGATCTGAGACTTGGTGATGTGTCTGAAAATATATCAAGAAGATTTGATTTTTCTGATAAGCCTAAAGTTGTTTTTATCAATACTGGTGATGTGTTAGAAGGAAAATTCTTAGTAAATCATTATTCAGATTCGGATGCATTACCTGGTCAGGCTAAAAAGGCTATCAAGCAGGATGATATATTATTTACAGAAATAAGACCAGCTAATAAAAGATTTGCTTATGTAGATTTTAATAGTGAAGACTATGTTGTTTCTACAAAGTTTATGGTGATTAAAGCCAATGAGTTAATATCTCCACGATATTTATATTTGGTACTTACATCGAATCAAGTCCTTAGAGAATTTCAGCATGTTGCTGAATCTAGGTCAGGTACATTTCCTCAAATAACATTTGATGCTGTATCTTATTTACCAATAAAGGTACCACCCCTCCCAATCCAAAAAAAGATAGCCCACATCTTCTCAACCCTCGATGACAAAATAGAACTCAACCGCAAGATGAACGAGACACTCGAGGCGATGGCTCAAGCACTTTTTAAGTCTTGGTTTGTGGACTTTGACCCTGTACATGTAAAGGCTACATGTAAGAGTGAGCAGGAGCTAGAGGTCGCTGCTACTAAGCTTGGCATATCCAAAGAGATACTAGACCTTTTCCCTAGCGAGTTTGAAGAGAGTGAAATGGGGATGATTCCTTTGGGGTGGGAAGTTTCAAGTATAGGTAATGAATTTACTGTAACTATGGGACAGTCGCCTTCAGGAAAAAGTTATAATGAAACTAAAAATGGTATAATTTTTTTTCAAGGTAGAAGAGATTTTGGAACTTATTTTCCAAGTGAAAGAGTGTATACAACAGAACCAAAAAGATTAGCAAAAGAAGATGATATTTTATTGAGTGTTCGTGCTCCAGTTGGTGATATTAATATAGCTATGAAAGAGTGTTGCATAGGACGAGGCTTGTCTGCATTAAAACATAAAAGTAACTCTTTAGGTTATAGTTATCTTGTTTTGAAAAATCTTCGTGTGTATTTCGATGGTTATAACACTGAGGGTACAGTATTTGGCTCAGTTAATCAAAACACGCTTAAATCATTAAAATTACTGAAAGATGAACACATTATTCATAAATTCAATATGATAGTTGAGCCTATGTTTAGACAAATAAAGAATAATTCACTTGAAATATTGTCATTACAAAACACAAGAGACACTCTCCTCCCAAAACTTCTTTCAGGAGAACTTGATGTTTGAAAATCCAAGTCCTATGGAACATCAAGACCTTCCTAAAACACATATTAATGAAGATGAATTAGGATTTGAGCCTTTTGTAAAAAAGGTAGCTATTGGAATTAAAGAGTATCGGCAAAAAGAGTGTTTTGTTATCTCAGTTGAGGGGCAGTGGGGTATTGGTAAAACTACTTTTATGAATCTTGTGAAAAATGAGATACATGATGATGTAGAGGTGTTGTATTTTAACCCTTGGTTGATAACAGATATCAAGTCATTGGTTGTGACCTTTTTTTCAGAGCTTATGAAGGTTATAAACAGAATGAACTTTGACGCTAAACTCAAAGAAGAAATTTTAAAAGATATGAAAAAGTTTTTGGTGGGACTTTCGTATCTTTTGCCTGAGAGTGTGAGTTTTGGTTTTGGTGCTAATAAGGCAAAATATAATATTCGCGGCACTATTGATAAAGTAGCAGCTGAAAAGAAGCTCTCCCTTAGTGAACAGAAAGACAAAATAAATGGCTATTTATCTAAAATTTATGAGGAGTCAGGCAAAAAAATTGTTATTGTTGTAGATGATATTGATCGCTTGATGGATAAAGAGACGGAGCTTATATTTCGACTTATTAAAGGTGTTGCAGATTTTAATAATCTTGTGTATGTACTTCTTTTTGATCGAAAAATTGTTACTGCTTCTTTAAAGCATTTTAAGTCGGAAGATGGGGATAAGTATTTAGATAAGGTAATCCAGTACCCACTTGTAGTGCCAAAACCTTATGTGGACAATATACGTGAGATGTTACGGTCGCGATTAGATACTTACTTAACATCACTTACAAAGCATTATACATATCCATTTGATCAAGAAAAGTGGAATGAACTGTTCCCGCTTTTGCTTAAGTATGTAAAAACTGTTCGAGACGTCAATAA
>JALUXP010000019.1 GCA_027013295.1 Sulfurimonas sp. | reverse complement strand
ATACCAATAGTAACAAATTTTCTAAAATTTATTCCACTTCAGCTACTTCTTGAGAGTTGAAATTCTCATCATATTTTTTGTTATTTTTATACAAAGAATGAGCAGTTAATATTATTTTACGCATCACTGCAATTTGAGCAGATATTGGATAGTTATTTATGAAGAGGCACTTATGTCTTGTCTTTTTAGTCAATCTCTTTCAAAAATATGCAGATTTCAAACCATTTGTAGTAAAAAAATGTAGTAAAACTTTAAAATCCCAAACCTTAAATCCCAAGTTTTTGGGCTAAACTAGAAAAGAACTCAATAATCCAATCAGTCCTCCAAAGACTCCGCCCCACACAACTAGCCAATCAAGATGCTCTTTGATGAGTTTTTGAACAATCTCTTTCACCATTTGTGGGGTAAGCTCTTCTAACCTCTCATCAATGATATTCTCTACTGAGTTAATTAAATCATCATTTAATGAAGAATCTGTGAGATGTGTTTGAAGGGTATCGTTAAATGCATCAGAACTTACTATCTTGATAACAGCTGCTTTCATCTTGAGTGAAAAAGGCTCTCTTAAACCTTCTAAAGCACTTTCCCCTCCAAACATACCAAGCATACCACCAAAAGAGGATTCCATTACAGTTTTACTTAGTGCATCATAGGCAGGTGAGAAGTCAGTTTTTTCTATGATAGAAGTTAAATCAAGTTTCTTTTCCTCTTTGGTGAAAAAGTTTTGTAGTTGTTGTTTTGTGAAGAACTGCTCCATCATTAGTTTTTTAATAGATGCTTTAAAGTTTTCAAACCTTGCTGGAATGATACCTGAACCATAGAGAAAAGGTACTTTTTCAAACAGCATATGAATGGCAAGTTGATTTGTTATAGCCCCAGAGAGAGCAAATAGACCAATATATAATATATATGTTGCGTAGTCTGTTTCTATAAAAAGAGCGACTACAACTAAGAGTAGTGCTAGCGTATTTGTTATTAAACTTTTATTGATTTTCAATGTAACCCTTCCTTTAAAAGCAAAATTATACTAAAAAAAGTGTATTATGCAAGGAAAATAATAATATAAAGAGATAGATATGAAACAAGCTAGTTATGATTTATTTGAAAAATCATCGATTGACACCATAGTTAAAGCAATAGGTGATGAACTTCTAACACGAAACGAATCCCCTTTTTGGGCTGACAAGGTAGTGCCTTTTTCGCGTGCTATTTTAAGTGTACTCATCCCTTTACGCAACGAGAAAAGACTTTTTACACCTGAGGGCAAAGAGGTAGGTGTTCTGACTCCAGAACTTTTCTTGGCATGGAGCGATTTTGTAAGTTTAAAATCACTCTATTTTAGAGTAGAAGGTGTGGAGGTAGATACCTTAGCCCGATACCTGCATAGATATAGTGTAAACTTAGAAGATGAATCTTTAGATTTCCCTATATCAAATTACAATTTGCATCAAGGGGTTTCTAATGTTATAAAGTCTTTGCTTTAATGCTTAAAAAAATATTTATCTTATTTATCTTAGTAGTTAGCCTTACCTCTATGGGTGTGCTGTATTATAAAAATGAGGTAAAGGAGCAAAAAATAGATAATATAATGGATCAAGTAAGAGAAACGCTTGAGTCTGAGTTAAAACTACATCAGATGGATGATCTTAAAATGGCCTTGTTCCTTTCTGCAAATAAAGGGCTTGAGGATGCACTAGAAAATGATGATGAGGATTTAGGCTATAAAATACTCTCAGACATTACAAAAAAAATAAGAAAAAATACAAATATATTAATACGAACACAAATAATTACCAAAGAGTTAAATATTTTTGCTAGAAGTTGGGATGATGTTTATGCTGGAATGCCCATAGGTGACTATAGGATAGATTTAGATTACTTTAAAACACATACAACACCGAGAACTTCCATAGAGATTGGAAGACGACTAGGTATTAAAGCAACGGTACCTATATACAAAGATGGAGTTTTACTTGGATTTGTAGAAGTCATATCTTTTTTCAAGTCAATTACAAAGTTTTTTAGATCTATGGGAGTTGACTTGTATGTATTGCTCAACATTAAAAACTCTGATAGTGCAGTGCTGATGATGCAAAATCTGACAATAGATGAATATATTGTATCCAATAGAAATTATAATTATAGTCATATTCAAACACTTAAAAATATAGATTTTAAAGATCTCAAACTCAGTCATATTCTTTATGCAGATAATAAATATATTTTTTATGAAACAATGTATGATGGAAACTTGAAATCAATAGGAGCTTTTGTCTTTATCTTACCAGAGAGGTATTTGGAATATTTTAGAAATCCAGAAGATGATATATCTTTTTTAATTAATGTTACTCGAAGCGATCTTTATGATGTAATCAAAGAGGAAAAATATGAAAAAAATATCTATGATAAATATTTAGCAAGTTCTATGGTATACCTCCAAGATGTTATAGAGAAGGAAGATAGGCAAGTTTTTTTAGATGAGGCGTATGAGAAATTTGACCACTACTCAAAAGATGAGCTCATACAGATGATGTTAAATAGAAAAATTATTAAAAAGATAGATGGGAAAATCAAATGAAAATATTATTATTAGAAGATGAGTATTCTTTGCGTATAAGTATAGAAGAATTTTTAAAAGATATTGGTTATGTTGTTGATGGCTTTACAGATGGTCTTGAAGCGTATAATGCTATCTATGAAAAAGCTTATGATCTTTTGATTTTGGATGTAAATGTTCCATCTCTCAATGGATTTGAACTTCTTAAAAAACTTAGATTAGATGAACAGACTATGCCTGCTATCTTTTTAACTTCATTAAGAGATGTGGAAGATCTTAAAGAGGGTTATCAAAGAGGGTGTTGTGATTATATACGCAAGCCATTTGATTTAGAAGAGTTAGAACTTCGTATTGATCAAGCTCTTGCTAGTAACTCTGAAGATGATAGTCCTATTATAGATCTTGGATTTAATGTTGAATATGATATGAAAAAAAGTAAATTAATGCATGATAGTGTTGAAGTAGTATTAAGAAAAACAGAAAAAGATTTACTAGAAGTTCTTATCAAAAATAAAAATGCTATCGTATCGACACAGATGTTTCAAGATGATGTTTGGGGAGAATATGTTGAACCAGCTACGATAAGGGTGCAGTTAAATAATTTACGAAAGAAACTCCCTGAGACCGTGATACAAAATAGAAGAGGTTTAGGATATATTATTGAAAGATAACCAATACTCGGCAAAGTATGCACTCATATATACTTCTTTAGTCCTAGTGATCCTTTTAGTGCCTTTGTTCTTTTACTTTATATATATGAAAAATATTCATTCAGTTCAAAATGAGTTGTTTTTAAAAGAAAAGTCCCTCTTGGTTATCAAAGCGATGCAAGAATATAATCAAAATGATGAGTATTTTGATTATCCAAGATTTAAAACATTTGAGTCAGGTTTATATGATGAAAGTTTTCAGCCTATTTTTTCTTTAATAAATTATAAAATAGAGTACTTTAAGGATGGCTACCACTTGGATAATAATGATGCCTACCTTATTGTGAAGCTACCCAAAGGTAGATATTTTAATGCAAATTACTTAATAGTTAAGAATAAACTTTCTTTTGCAGTGGTGTATGAGAAGGTTATGATAATTTTATTTAGTGTCGTTATCTTAGTCTTTATATTGAGTATACTCTTTTTGCAAACATTTGCAAAACCTTATAAAAAAATCAATGAAGCCTTAGATGATTTTATCAAAGATTCTGTTCATGAGATAAATACACCCTTGTCTATTATAAATATTAACATTGATTTGTATAACAGAAAAAATCAACCAAATAAGTATCTTCAAAGGATGAAAGCTGCTTCAAAAGTTCTTTCAAATATATATAGTGATATGGATTATCTTATAAAATATGATAGGTTGGAGTATAAAAAAGAGTATATATCTTTGGCTCCATTTTTAAAAGCTAGAATTGATTATTTTACTGATGTAGCTAAAATGAAAAAAATAACTATAAATTCAAATATTCAAATATGCCCAAAAATAGAAATGAATACAAAAAAACTCCAACGCCTGATAGACAACAATATCTCCAATGCAATAAAATATTCTTATGAAAATTCTCAGATAGATATAGAACTCTTTATGCAAAAAGATAGCTGTCAACTCAGCTTTAAAGATTATGGGGTTGGTATAGAGAATGTTGATGAAATATTTAGTAGATATTATCGTGAAGATACAAATAAAGGTGGCTTTGGCATCGGTCTTAATATTGTCAAGTCTATAATAGATGAAGCAAAAATAGAATTAAAAATAGACTCTATTCTTAAACAAGGAACTGTTTTTCTTTACTCTTTCCCACCTTTAAACACACTCAAACAATAAAAAAACTAATTTAATAAAGATTTTACACTCATTTTACACTTAAGAGTTAAACTTGCCACTGAGATTAAAAAACGGAGGACAAAGAATGAAGAAAACAGTGCTGATATCACTACTTGTAGGTGTATCAATTTTTGCTGCTGATTATAGCAGTGTGATTGAAAGTCCTAATGCAAGTAAGATGATTCAAAAAGATCTATTAGCTCCAGCGAAAACCTATACAATGCCAAGTGGTTGTATAACAACAGATGCTGATGCTATTGCTAGAGGTTCTTTTATATTTCATAACTTAAATGGGAAAAAAGCTAAAGGACCTTTACCTAAAGGTTTGTCTCGTAAACAAATGAAATCTGGTAAAACCTATCTACCTGGAGATAAAATTCCAGTTAAACAGTTTGGAAATTGTATCGCTTGTCACAATATTGAAGGTGCTCGTGGTGCAGGAAATATAGGTCCAGATTTAACAGCTTATAAGGCTATGTTTATAGATACAGGGGTGAGAAACAATCAGTTTGTTTTTCAAAAAATTGCTGATCCTCGTATCGACAATAAAGATACGCACATGACAGTTAACTTGACAACTAAGTTATTTACAACACGAGAGATATGTGATATAGCTTCATATATTGTATCTGAAAAATAAAAGGAATTTATACTATGCAAAGAAGAGACTTTTTCAAAAAATTAGGTGCTGTAGCAGCTGTAAGTGCAGTTATTCCAGCAATGAGTTTTGCAGGAGATGCAAAACCTGTAAGTCCAAATAAACTTGATATTAAAAGTGCTATTAATGCTATTACAGGGGGAAAAGAACCTAAAACATCTAGCCTTATTAAGTTAAAAGTACCAGAAATAGCAGAAAATGGTGCAGTCGTTCCGGTAACTGTTGAGGTTAAATCCCCAATGACTGATTCAGACTATGTAAAATCTATCCATATTTTATCAGGAAAAAATTCAAATGCTCGCTGTATAGATGTAAATTTAACGCCAGCAAATGGAAAAGCAATGCTTTCCACTCGTATTAAACTTGGTGGCACACAAGATGTCGTGGCTTTAGTAGAATTAAGTAATGGTGAGTTTCTTATTGCTTCACAAAGTATTAAAGTAACTATTGGTGGCTGTGGTTGATTGAGACCCTAGAGCGTAAAAAGATAAAAATAAATAATAGAGGATATTAAAATGTCGGATAAAAGAAAATCATTAATTAAACTTAAACCTAAAAAGTTTAAAGATGGCGATATAGTTAAAGTGAGCTTTATGGTTATGCACCCAATGGATACAGGAATGGGAAAAAATAAAAAAACTAAAAAAATTATTCCTGCTAAGTATATTAATAGTGTAAAATTTAACTATAACGGCAAAGAGATTACAAACATGACTGTTTGGGAATCAGTATCGGTAAATCCAGTTTTCACAATCTATATGAAAATTAATGGTAAGGGTAAACTTACTGTAACATATACAGATAATACTGGCGAAGTTCATGAAAAAATAAAAAAGATTAAACCAAAAGGATAATCAATGAAATTAGGAATAAAAATAACACTATCGGTTGCACTCCTTTCATCATTGTCTTTTGGTGGTGAGCAGTTTGCAATGAGTGATGCAGATCGTGCAATGTATGCTGAGATGTCAGAAAACAATCCTGCAGATATATTGATAGCAGATGGTGAAGAGCTATTGGGATATATGGGTGGAGATGCTGGTCTTGCAAAATATCTTGGTGTGAGTGAAGATGATTTACCAGCATATATAGCAGGTTTCCCTCGTTATATTAAAAAATTTAATATGGTTGTAGGACTTGACCAAGTGGTTCAAGCCATGATGCATGATGGTGGACATAAACCATTGAAACTAAAAAGTGGAAATATGTTTGCTATCTTGTCATATATTAAGTCTATTGCAAATGGTGAACCTATCAATATTGATGTTGATGCAAATCCACAGATGAAAGCAATGTATGCACTTGGAGAGAAAACATTTATGACTAAGCGTGGTGGTAGAGGGCTTTCTTGTAACTCTTGTCATTCCAAGGATATCGTGGGTTCAGTTTTACGAACACAACCATTACCTGATTTAAGTAATAAAGGTGTAGCAGTAGCTGCTACTTGGCCAGCATATAGAATGACAAAGTCATCTCTACGAACGCTACAACGCCGTTTTCAAGGATGTATGAAAAATGCACTTTTAAAGGTGATCCCAATAGGCTCTCCAGAGATGGTAGCCTTAGAAGTTTATCTGACAAAAAAAGCTGAGGGTACTGAAATAGCTATCCCTGGTTTGAAAAGGTAAGGTCTTTATAATGGAAATTTCAAGAAGAGACTTTATGCATATAGTCACAATCTTTGGATTGGGAGCTGTTGCTTCTGGGTGTTCAGTAAATGGTGTGAAAACACCATCACAAATATCTCTTAAAGATATTTATGATTTTAAGGCAATGGGTAATTTTACATTGCTTCATATGTGCGATATTCATGCCCATATTAAACCACTTTATTGGAGAGAACCATCAACTCTGATCTCTGCTCCAAATTTGGTAGGGACACCAGGGTTTTTATGTGGGGAAGCTTTCGCTAAATATTATGGTTTAGAGCCATCAAGTTTAGATGCTTATTTTGATACATATATGGACTTTGAGACTTTAGCACAGAAGTTTGGGAAGATGGGTGGTATCGCTCATATAAAAACATATTTAGACCATGTTCGTAAAGAAAGAGGTAATGAAAATGTTTTATTTTTAGACTCTGGAGATACATGGCAGGGTACAGGTGTAGCACTAAAAACTCGTGGTGAAGCGATAGTAAAAGCCCAAAATTACCTTGGTGTTGATGTGATGGTTGGACACTGGGAATTTACCTATGGTAAAGAGCGTGTTCAAGAACTCATTGAGATACTCGATGCTAAATTTATTTCTCAAAATGTAGTCGGTAATGACCCTTTTGCTGATGAGTATGAGGAGTTGATTTTTGAACCTTATACAATAGAGCAAAGAGGTGGGGCTAAGATTGGTATTATTGGTCAATCTTTTCCTTTTACTTCAACTGCAAATCCTAGAGAGTTTACAGAGGGTTGGAGTTTTGGTATCAGACCAGATACTCTACAAGAATATGTAGATGAGTTAAGAAATAAGCATAAAGTTGACTGTGTAGTCGTTCTTTCGCATGATGGTTTTAGTGTGGATCAAGAGGTTGCTCGTATGGTTCATGGTATAGACTTTATACTGAGTGGACACACTCATGATCCTTCGCCTCAACCTATAGTAATTGATGGAACGGTTATCGTTATTGCTGGTAGTCATGGAAAATATATTGGTCGTTTAGACATAGATGCTAAAGATGGTAAAGTAAATGGTTATGAATATAAATTAGTTCCAATAGCTTCCACTATGATACCAGCAGATCCAGCAGGTGTGAAACTTGTAGATGAACTTTACGCTCCTTTTGCTAAAGAGTTTAATGAAGTTTTAGGTAAGACAAAAAATATTTTATATAAGAGAGATACTTTTTTCTCAACCTTTGATCAGTTGATTAATGATGCTATCATGGATGAGATGAAGTGCGATATGTCGTTTACTCCTGGTTATAGATGGGGTACGACAGTTTTAGCAGGTGAAAAAATCACTATGGATCATATATACGAGATGTGTGGTATCACTTATCCTAATGTATATACTTTTGAATTAAAAGGTGCAAAAATCGCTAAGTTACTTGAAGATATTGCGGATAATGTATTTAACGCAAACCCTCTTTATCAGCAGGGTGGAGATATGAGTCGTTTAGGCGGGGTTACATACTCTATTGCTGTTGCAAATAAAGCAGGAGAGCGAATTTCTAAACTTATGATTGGAGGTAAGCCGATAGATTTAAATAAAACTTATATCGTGTCATCTTGGGGTGGAAACTTGCAAAATGCTGGTGAAAATCTTCAAGAAGATAAAATAAGAGCAGTTTACGATGTAGCTCGTGATTATATCAAAAGACAAAAAGTTGTTGATGTAAGTAATGAAGGTAATGTTACTTTAGTTGATTATAAATGTGGATGTCCAGTTAAAGGTTCAAGAAGCTGTTAAACTAGATTGGCTAGATGGTAGGAAGGCTACCATCTAAATTTGAATGATGTATAATACAAACAAATCATAAGTATTATAGCATAGTATTTATTTGAAAAAGGAAATAGAATGAGAAAAAGTGTATTAAAGATAGCTGTTGGAGCATCTGCAATTTTGCTAATGAGTGCATCAGCACAGGCTGGTTATACAATGAAAAAGAAAGTTGGTGATGTAGATACTAAACTTACAATGTTTGGTTTCGCTCAACTTGAAGCTCGTGGTGGAAAAGGTATCCTTAACTCAGCAACAACTAATGCTCCTGTAGAGTTTGGTGCACAGCGGATTCGTATTGGAGTAAAATATGTAGCTGGAAAAGTTCGTGGGAAAATATTTTTAGATTTTAATCAAAAACATAATGATTTACAAAAATACTCTGGTGCAGCAATGCCAAGTATGGTAAAAGATGCATTTATTTCTTATGTGGCAGATTCTGCACTTGTCGTAAAAGCTGGACTTATTAAGATGCCAAATGGTATGGGATTTACTATGCCAGGATGGAACCTTGACATAGCAGAACGCGGTATGGATAAGCAACTTGTATTAGAAAGAAATACTGGTTTGATGATTTCTGGTCGTGCTATTGGTGGTAGTGGGAAAGTAAATGGTTTTGAGATGGGACATGAACGACCATGGAAAGGTTTTGGTTATGATGTAATGGTAGCGAATCAAGCTAGTAGATCAAAAGCTATCAAGAAAAATTCTGCAACAGCTGGCGGCGGTCTTTCTTATGCTGTTCGTGGGATGTTTGATTATACGGAAGCACTTCATGTAGAAGCTTCATATGCTGTATCTCAAAATGCCGCTGGATATGTTGCAACTGGTGCAACATCTGCAAATAATGTAAATTACTCAAATATAAATGTTGGAGTAGATTCTAACTTAGGAAAATTAAGCTTAAAAGCTGAGTATTTTAATGCAAAAAATATAAAAGGTATAAAAGATAGCAATGAACAAGTCTATACAGCAACAGTAGCTTACTTTGTGACACCAGCTTTAGAGACTGTTATAAAACATATTCAAGCAAATGCTGATTGGGCAACTGGAACAGCAACAACATCTTTAGGAAATACTTATTTAGGTCTTAATATCTTTCTATCTAGTCCATATCAAGACTTTTCTCGTAAAGCAAAACGGATGAGAAATCAGCATAAGATAGTTCTTAACTATATTGTAGCATCTGGTGATACTACTGGCTCAACCAATGTATGGAATGGTCTTTCGGGCTATAAAGATAATGCATTTATAGCACAATACCAGTTTAAATTTTAGAGAAAATTGATTTAAAGGATACGCTCTGAAGTCACTTATTATTTATGTAGTATTAACAGCCTCTCTCCTTGGGTTTGATTATGGTTTAGAACCAAAAAAAGTCAGTGCATCCACATACTGTTTTTTTGGTCTAAGTGAAGTGATGGACGAGCGTAACAATGGTAACATATCTAACTCCTGTTTTGTTAATATGGGGACTAGCTATCTTGTGATAGATAGTGGTCCCACCTACCAGTATGCAGAACAATCTTACAGTGCAATGAAAAAAATTAAAAACTTACCTATATCGTATGTTATCAATACTCATGTTCATGATGATCATTGGCTTGGAAATGCTTATTATAAAACTCTTGGTGTTAAAATTATAGGTTCTATAGCATTTAAAGATGAGATAAAGTTAGAAAAAACAAGGATGCAAAAAAGGATAAGTCCTGAAGCGTATAGAAAAACTACACAGGAATTTCCAACTATATTTGTAGAAAAAAATATGTTTTTAGAGATAGACTCTAAAATGGTTGATCTCATAAATATAAATCATAAAGCACATACGAAAGGTGATCTTTTAATTTATATTCCAGTTGAAAAAATGATGTTTGTTGGGGATTTAGTTTTTAATGGTAGGTTAGCATCTATTAGAGATGGTAATTTGCAAGGTTGGTTAGACGCTCTTGATAAGGTACGAGCTATTGATCTTAAATATATCATTGGTGGGCATGGAGATATTGTAGATAAAAGTTCAATAAATATGACCTATAGTTATATAAAAACTCTAAAGCAAAATGTTGCATCGTTGATAGAGGATGGACAGAGTATAGCTGATGTTGTTAATATGGTAAAAATGGAAAAATATAAAGATGTTCATTTCTATGATTCGATGCATAGACAAAATGTAGAGATAGCGTACAGAATGTTGGAGTGGGAAGTTGAATAAGATAGTAACTATATTGTTGATGCTTTTGTCCTTGTATGGGGCAGAATTTCATAGTTATGAGGATTCATTGAAAATACAAAAACAAAGTCATAAAATCATCATTCTAGATGTGATGCGGAGTGATTGTCATTTTTGTATAAAAATGCAAAAAGAGGTTTTTGCTAACAAAGAGATGATGCAGTGGTTAGAAGATAGATTTATCTTATGTGAGATAAATTTAGACTTTGATGAACTACCACTTGGTTTAAAAGTGCATTTTACGCCTACATTCTTTTTTGTAGATGAAAACTCTAAAATTCTAAAAACAATTCCAGGTTCATGGAATATAGAAGACTTTAAAGATTTAACAAGGAAGATTAAATGAAAATGATAAGAAATTTTATGTTGATTTTACTAAGCTTTTGTATTGTTACATTTGCTGACACAGAATTTGCTCAACCTGCTCCTGCTATTGACAATCAAAGGCAGATAATATTTTCAATCCATAGTGGAGATGATGAAGCTATACATCATGTTTTGAGTAGTGCAAATAATGTACTGAAGTTTTATGGACCTGAGAATGTTGAGATGAAAATCGTTGCTTATTCTAAAGGGATAAAAACTTTGGAAAAAAAGTATAAAGATATAGCTCTGAGAGTAAGAGCTTTGATGTTGCTTGATGTAGAGTTTGTAGCATGTGGTAATACAATGAGAACAAAAAATATCAAAAAAGAAGAGTTAATAGAAGATTCTGAGATTGTAACAGCGGGTATAGTTGAGATAATCGAGAGAGTAAAAGAAGGTTGGATTAATATAATCCCTTAACATAGCATAAATTAAATTTAAGGAAAAAAATGAAAAACATATTTGTATTTTTTATTGTACTATTTAGTGCAAGTACAGTATTCGCCCAAGGAGATTTACATCTATTTGATGTGAATAATAAAGATGGAAAAATTAACTCTATTACTATAGAAAAAACATTAAAAGAAAATGGTTTCGACATAGGCTTAAGAAGTGAAATGAATAAACCATTTAAGATACAGTTTAAACAAACTGATTTTAAATCATTTACATTGTTGACTATCTATCATACGAAACTAAGTAGAGAGCTTGTTCTTAAGTATCCAGATGCTGGTGTTATAACTCCAATGGGTGTTGGGATTTATCAAAAACTCAATGATGATACTCTTCATGTATCAATATTGACATCGCAAACTCAAGCTAAAATATTGGGTATCAAGAATGATAAGATACTGCAAGATATAGAATCAGATCTGATAAAAGCTATCAAGATAGCATTGCCTGGTGCACATCAAAAATATAGTGAAGACTCTTTGAAAGAAACAAGAGGCCTTATAACAAAGTATGTGCTTGAGATGGAAGAGGGTGATGATCCAGAAGAAACTATAGAAGACTTATCAATGACTGTAGAGGGTGACTTTAAAACTTATGGTTTTATTGCAGCAGCAACTGCTGATTATAATGAAGTGCTGACTCAAGGAGGTAGTGTAAAGAGTCCTTTTTATTTTTACAAAACATACTCTATCTGTAAACTAGAAGTTATCTACACTGTTGCAAAGTCAAGACCTGAAGCTTCAGCTTTTGCACCATGTACAACTATGGTTTATCAGAAAAAAGGTTCAAACAAAGTGATTATCGGGTTTCCATCGGTGTACAACTGGATGAGTAGTGCTAAGGTAGAGGATAAAGCATCAAAAGCAGTATTACTCAAGGCACAAAAAAGTTTTGAGTCGATATTGACTGAGTTAACAGAATAATATCATGAAAAATATAATACTTTTTTTATTGCTAATTAGTTTTCTTCAGGCTGATGATAAAACAGCAAAAGTAGTTATTGACTTAACAACAAGTGATGTAGTTAAGTTTGAAAAAAACATACTCAAAGGAATCGAGGTGCATAAAACTCATTATGCAAATATTCTCAAAGAGTTAGAGGTAGCTGTAGTAATACATGGTGGTGCATATAAATTTTTTTTAAAAAACCTTACAAACTCTAAGTATAAAGAGGATAAGAAATTATTAAAAGTATATAATGATTTAAAAAAGAGAATTGCTACCATGTCAGATACTTATGAGGTTGAATTTCTTATGTGCAAGGCAGGAATGAAAAAAAATCAATTACAAGAGAGCAATATAGTGGAGTTTGTAAAAATTATACCAACTTCAACTATAGGATTGATAGATAAGCAAAATGAAGGTTTTGCTTATCTACCGGTAAAAGATTGAAACCATTAGGTTGTCTTTATTTGAGATAGAGTATATTACTCTATCTCAGCATCGATAACATCTTCGTCATCTTTTTTCTTTTTAGTATCAGCTTCACCTTGTGCAGCGTCACCACCCTCTTTGTTTTTGTACATCTCTTCAGCCATTTTGTGACTTGCTTCTGTGAGCGTTTTTACTTTTTCTTCGATTTGCTCTTTTGTTGCTGACTCATCTTTGAGTACATCTTTGAGTTCTACTATTGCAGTTTCGATTTTTGCTTTTTCTTCTGCTTCTAGTTTTTCACCCATCTCTTCAACTGATTTTTCAGTTTGAGCTATAAGTGCATCTGCTTGGTTTCTTAAGTCAACCATAGCTTTTCTCTCTTCATCTGCAGCTTTATTTTCTTCTGCATCTTGAACCATTTTGTTGATCTCTTCTTCGCTAAGTCCAGATGATCCAGAGATAGTGATAGACTGAGACTTACCAGTCCCTTTGTCAGTTGAAGAAACAGTTAAGATACCATTTGCATCGATGTCAAATGTAACTTCGATTTGTGGTACACCTCTTGGAGCAGCTGGAATGTCACCTAGCTCAAAAAGACCTAAAGATTTGTTATCTTTAGCAAATTCTCTTTCACCTTGACCAACGCTGATAGATACAGCTGGTTGGTTGTCTTCTGCAGTTGAGAAAACTTGAGACTTTTTTACAGGAATTGTAGTTCCCTTTTCAATAATTTTTGTCATAACTCCACCAAGAGTTTCAATGCCTAGTGAAAGGGGTGTAACATCTAAAAGAAGTACATCTTTAACATCACCTCTTAAAACACCACCTTGGATAGCCGCACCAGCAGCAACAACTTCATCAGGGTTTACACCTTTGTTAAGATCTTTACCACCGAAATACTTAGAAACTGCTTCTTGTGCAGCTGGAACACGGGTAGAACCACCAACCATAATAATCTCTTTAATCTCAGAGTTACTTAAGTCTGCTTCTTTCATAGCTATCTTGATGTGCTCAATAGTCTCATCAATAAGTTCAGAGATCATACCTTCAAATTTTGCACGAGTTAGTTTTACTACTAAGTGTTGAGGACCTGCATCTGTCATAGTGATAAATGGTAGATTTATCTCTGTTTCAGCTGCTGAACTTAACTCTTTTTTAGCATTTTCAGCTGCATCTTTAAGTCGTTGAAGTGCCATTTTGTCATTTTTGAGTTCAATCCCGTGAGATGATTTGAACTCATCGTTGAGCATATCTACGATTTTGTTGTCAAAGTCATCACCACCTAAAAATGCATTACCGTCAGTCGATAGTACTTCAAATGTACCATCCGAAATCTCTAGTGTCGTTACATCAAATGTTCCACCACCAAGGTCATATACAAGTACATTTTCTTCACTTTTGCTCTCTAATCCATATGCGAGTGCAGAAGCTGTTGGCTCATTGATAATTCTTAATACATTGAGACCAGCGATTGTACCAGCATCTTTTGTCGCTTTTCTTTGCGAATCATTGAAGTATGCTGGAACAGTGATAACTGCATCTGTGATACTTGATCCAACATAAGCTTCAGCATCTTCTTTTAGTTTAGTTAAAATTTTTGCTGAAATTTCTTGTGGAGTATATACTTTGCCAGCTACATCAACACATGCTGCACCATCTTTATCTACAATATTGTATGTTACTTTATCGTGTGCAGCTTTTGCATTTTCTTCATTCATCATAAGACCCATAATTCTTTTGATAGAAGAGATAGTTTTTTCAGGGTTTGTGATAGCTTGGCGTTTTGCTGGATCTCCAACTAAAACTTCACCTTTATCTGTAAATGCTACAACAGAAGGTGTTGTGTTTTTACCCTCTGCATTTGGGATGATTTTCGCTTCACCACCTTCATAAACTGCTACACAACTATTTGTAGTACCTAAATCTATTCCTATTACTTTGCTCATTATAATTTCCTTAATTTTATTTTATATATTTTTTATTTTTAAAACTTTTTAATATAGTATGCTTTAAAAATAAGTTCTGCCACTGAAGTAGCACTCTTCAAATCTAGTTGGCTACTACAACCATCGCTTCACGGAGTGGGCGATTTTTGTATTTGTATCCTGTTTGAAAAGTTTGTACTATTTGTCCAGAAGCAACATCTTCACTATCAACAGCTTGCACTGCATTGTGAATGTTTGGATCAAATGGATCCTCATGAGCTACCTGAACTACACCATGTTTTTCTAACTGAGTTAAAAAAGACTTGTGTGTAAGTTCTATCCCCTCTTTGAGTTTGTCCAAAAGCTCTGCTTTATCAGCATCTGAGTCTATTGACTTCATTGCACCATCAAGTGCATCAAGCACTGGTATCATATCTTTTGCAAATTTTTCATTTGCGTATTCTACTGCTGTGTATTTTTCGCGTTCTAGTCTTTTTTTGATATTGTCAAAATCAGCATGGACACGAGCATACTTATCTTTGAGCGTAGTCAATTCATCTTGAAGTAAATCAAATTCATTTTCTACAGCTTCTGCATCAGCATTCGCTTCATTTGTTGTTATCTCAATACCATCTTCTTCGGTATCTAACAATGCTTCCTCTTGTAATTCTTTGTCAGTTTGTTCAGACATAATAGTTAAATCACTCCTTTGTTTGAAAATAGTTATTTCTGTAAAATCAAGTAACATTATGACATATGAGTGTAACAATGTCAAGTATATCTTTAGTTGTTATCTGTAAAAGAAGTTTAGTTAGGTAGTGTCAAGTTTATGTTTCCCTGTTTTTGGGAGTTTTTAAGCTTTTATGGTATGATGGCATCTATAAATTGAAAGGTGTTTGATGAAATTTTTATTTTGGATTATTGGGATTATTATTCTTTTGTTTACTTTTGTATATATTTTTATCTTTACTCCTATGGGAAACAAAATACTATTACCCCATATAGAAAAACAGGTTCAAATACAAACACAGATGCCTTCAAAACTACTCAAATTTGGGCTCTCATTAAGAGATTTTGAAGTTCAGTTGCAATTGAATCCACACAATATCGTGCATCTCTATGGGAATTACTCTTTGTTGAGGCAAAAATTTGATATAAATTATATAGCAGATTTTAAAGAGTTATCAACGCTTAAACCGTTACTAAAAAAAAGATTAGATGGAAGGGGATACTTTCAAGGAAATATAGTTGGAAATGTATCTAATATGAAGATAGTCGGTACAAGTAAGTTTGCTTATGCCAAGAGCGCTTATAGCCTTACTCTTTTGGATTTGGAGCTTACATCTTTACAAGTAAAAAGTAAAAATCTTGATCTAGCTACGCTCCTGTTAATGTTTGACAAAAAGCCATATCTTAATGCACGAGTTGATTGTGATGTTTACTTTACCAACATTAAAGAGCATCAGCTTAATGGTACGCTTAAGTTAATAACGCATCAAGGTAGTATTAACCGTACTCTTGTGAAAAATAGGTTTGGATACAAAATTCCAAAAGAGAACAGTTTTTCTCTGAAATCTACTTCGAGTTTCCATGGGGACACTGTAGCAAGTAAAATAGATTTTCTTTCAGATCTATTAAATATAACAAGTAAAAATACTAATTATAATATGAATGAAAAAATATTAACGAGCGATTATACGCTTTTTATCCCTCATGTAGATAAGTTGTTTTTTATAAAAGGAAAAAAGTTTCAGGGTGATTTATCTCTTGATGGTCTTATAAATTATCAAAAATATTTTGATGTGAGTATGGAGACTAAGATAGCAGGTGGAGAGATCAAAGGGAGACTTGTCGATACTAAACTCCATCTTGATGCTCTCTCTTTGGACACACTCGACTTACTAGATAGATTTTCTTACCCAAAAATATTAGAAGCGTCTCTAGATGCACATCTCGATTATGATATATTTACAGCAAAAGGAAAGCTCCATTCAAAACTTAGAAACGGAGTGTTTAGTAAAAATAAGCTTTTTAAACTTTTAAAAAAATATTCAAAGTTCAACCCTTACAAAGAGCGTTTCAGTGGGGATCTCGATGCAAGAATTAATAGAAATAATTTTTTGATAGATATGGATCTTTTTTCACCAAATATTTCCATGGCTACAAAAAAAGCAAAACTCAATGCACAGAGTAAAAATATAGATGCTCTTGTAAATTTGGAAATAGCTTCAAATGAAATAGATATAAAACTAGATGGGGATGTTACAAAACCAGCAATGCGGATTAATGTAGGGAACCTTATGATAAATAAATTATTAAAGAAATATTTTAAATAATTTATTTTCTTGAAGCATCTGCAAGTGTAAGACAAAAAAGTATAGTTTTATTTCTAGCTTGTAGTGTTTGACACGCTTGAGTCAATGTAGAGCCTGTTGTGATGATATCATCTACAATAATAATATCTTTTTGAACAAAATTTTTGACTTGAAACTCTCTAGAGTTCTGTTCTCGAAATAGTTTACTTTTTCCAGAGTACGAGATGGTGTTTGATGCTCTTAGTTTTGCATGGAGTGGTTTGATATGTTTTGAGCGAAGAGAGTTGTTTAAGATGGCAGTATGGGCGTAGTTTCCTTTTGGTGCATCATCTACAGCTACAGAGTATAGAGTGTTCTCGAAGTTGAAGTTTTTCGCAAAAAGCTTCATAGAATTATTGGCTAAGATTTTATAGATATAAAAACCTAAGTCAGTGTGTTTGGTATGGAGGAGTTCTTTAATCTCTTTGTATCTATAAAAAGAGATTACTTCTATATTGTTCGAGAGCTTTCTTGTAAAAAGTTTTGGTTGAAGGTATAGTTTTTGACAGGTAAAACAAATGTGTGTAAGTGAAAAACTCTCACACATTAAGCATCTCATGAGCTACTTTAGTCCATTTTAAGAACAGACATAAATGCCTCTTGAGGAAGCTGTACCTTACCTATGGACTTCATCCGCTTTTTACCAGCTTTTTGTTTCTCTAGGAGTTTACGCTTACGCGTGATATCTCCACCATAACATTTTGCAGTTACATTTTTACCCATAGATTTTACTGTTTCTCTAGCGATAACTTGTGAACCAAGTGATGCTTGAACAGCCACTTCAAAAAGTTGACGAGGGATTTGCTCTTTCATATTTTTTACAAGGATTCTACCACGAGAGAGAGCCTGTGTACGAGGTACAACAATGCTAAGTGCGTCTACTGATTCACCAGCTACTTTAATGTCAAGCTTCACTAAATCGCCTGTTTTAAAGCCTATGGGTTCATAGTCAAAAGAAGCATAACCCTTAGAGATAGACTTAAGTGTATCGTAAAAGTCCATCACTATCTCGTTCATAGGCACTTCATATTCAAGTATAACTCTCTCTTTATTGAGGTAAGTCATCTTTGTTTGAACTCCTCGTTTGTTGATAAGAAGTGTGATGATATTTCCTAAGTATTCACTAGGTGTTATCACTGTCGCTCTTACATAAGGCTCTTCGATGCGGTCTATGCGATTGACCTCTGGAAGTTGTGATGGGTTTTGTACATCGATTTTATCTCCATTATTGAGATAAACTTCATAGATAACAGAGGGGGCTGATGCGATAAGGTCAAGGTTGAACTCTCTTTCTAATCGTTCTTTGATAACTTCCATATGAAGCATACCAAGAAAACCAACACGAAAACCAAAACCAAGAGCTACAGATGTCTCAGGCTCATAAGATAAAGAACTATCGTTGAGCTTAAGTTTGTCGAGTGCATCTCTAAGGTCTTCAAATTTGTCTGTGTCGATAGGGAAGATGCCAGCAAATACAAAAGGTTTTGCAGGTTCGTACTCACCAACTGGCTCTAAGGTAGGATTTTTCGCATCGGTTATGGTGTCGCCAACGCTTACAACACTTACCTCTTTGAGACCAAGAACAACGATACCAATCTCACCAGTTTTGATGCTTTGAGTTTTGATCTTTTTCATAGGGTGTGGGTACATTAAGTCGAGGATGTTATGCTCTTCGCCATTACTCATGAGTTTGATAACTTGACCTTTTCTAACTTCACCATCAAAAACACGAACAAGAGCAAGTGCTCCAAGGTATTGGTCGAACCATGAGTCGTAAATGATAGCTTTGGTTGTGTCATCAGGATTGCCAACAGGAGGTGGCACACGATCTACTATGGCATCACAAAGTTCACGAATACCTATACCCGTCTTTGCAGAGGTAAGGACTGCATCGGTTGCGTCTATACCTATAGCTTCTTCGATCTCTTCAGCAACTCTTTCTGGTTCAGCTGCTGGGAGGTCTATCTTATTGATGACAGGGATGAGCTCAAGGTTATTGTCTAGTGCTAAGTAAACATTGGCAATAGTTTGAGCCTCTACCCCTTGAGCTGCATCGACGATAAGAAGTGCACCATCAGAAGATGCAAGAGATTTGGAAACTTCATAAGAGAAGTCAACATGACCCGGTGTGTCTATGAGGTTAAGGATATAAGGTTTGCCATCTTTGACATAATCAAGTCTTACACTTTGTGCTTTGATGGTGATACCGCGTTCTTGCTCAATGTCCATAGTATCCATCATCTGCGTACCCATCTCACGCTCCGCAACACTCCCACACTCTTGAATGATACGATCAGCTAAGGTACTCTTACCATGGTCAATGTGTGCGATGATAGAGAAGTTTCTAATGTTTTTCAATAATATTTTCCTAATATAGAAATAATCCTGCAATTATACATAAATTGTTCTAATAAGCTTATAAATTATTGAAACCTTTAGCGGATAATGGTGAAATGAATGCTCAATATTTTATTGAATTAGCCCTCTTTTTAAACCTCTGAAGTTGGGGTTATTTATGGAGAGGCACTTAATGGAGTTGCTCTAAATAAAGTAAAGGCTTTTAACATTATGAAGAAATTGGCTCTTGCAGGAAATTTAATGTAGCATGATCCAAATCACTATACCTCTTTTTTGTAACTCCATTAGTATTGAGTCCATCCATGTTAAGCTCCAAGTCAGATGCACTGGTTGCGTAGTCTTTTGCACGCTAGCGAGAGATAACCCCTTCGTTGTGAAGGTCTAAAATAGACTGATCAAAAGTTTGTATTTTAGGAGATTGATGATGTTTTATTGGTTATTCGTGGGGATTAAAAAATGGTGTTTTGGTGGAAGGGATTTGTTTAATGTATTAAAAAATACTATCCCTATATCTATCCCTAAAAAAAGGTGTGTGAAATATATTTTCTTTGTTTTGGATTAAGGTTAAAATAATTAACTTTTTCTAATTTGAGAGCTTATCTATCAATAAAGATAC
>JALUXP010000018.1 GCA_027013295.1 Sulfurimonas sp. | reverse complement strand
AAGTGTATCAGTTTTTATACAGAGTTTTAAAAAGATCGAGTGCGGTAAAAGAGTTACATAATTATGTGGACTATTTAGAAAGTCAACTTTTGACTTTGCCAACAAAAACTGCAGATACAATACCAAAAAAAGAAACACCACCAAAACAAGAAACACCACAAGTCAAAAAAAGAGATGAAAAAAGAGAACAAGATATAAGATTTTCACAAACCCAAAAGATTTCCGCAGTAGAGTTTATGAACTCTCTTGATGATGGCATCATTGATAAAGTGGAAAATATGGAAACAGAATTGGATGCTTTGATAGGTATAATCTATCGGCTTGAAGAGGCTGATGCTCTACCTTGTATCTTAATCATAAAAGAAAATATACAACCAATTATTGCCAATGTATTTACATTGGTAGATTCTATGGGATATTTTGCTGTAGCCGCAAGAGCATTTAAAACACTCAATACATTTTTATCAACACTGAGTGTAGACGAATTTGAAGATAAATCAGGAAAAGAACTTTTTATTACAATGATGCTCGCTGTTATCAACGACTTAGAAAAATGGTTACAAGTAATTTTCATAGACCATTCTACAGAGGATATCCACTACCTTGATGCATCATTCTCTTCAAACATACTTGAAATAGAACAGGCATTTTTAAACTCTCAGGATGATGATGGGGATGAGGATGATTTAGAGTTTTTTTAGTACGGAGGATTAGTATTGGATGTAAATCAGAAATTAGTTAAAATTATGGGAATAAAGATTTAGTTGGGCATTTGTGCAGAAAGGTACGGATAAATATGAATTTAAACAACGATAAACATATAGTGTTGCTTTATGGTGAAAATGCTAAAAGTTTAAGTGAACTCTTTGAGCATGAGTATAAAGTAAAACTTATAGAGAATTTTGGTGTTTTTAAAGATGATGGATGTTGTGCCCAAATAATGTTTATTGATGAAGATATTATCTCTCTTAATAATTTTAAAAATTATAATATATTGAGAAAACATAGCTACTATCTTTATTTTTCCATAGTGGTAGTAGGCAAACACCTCTCTAATGAGAAAAAGAAAGAGCTCATAAAACAAGATATACAGTATGTGATTGATATTGAAAACATAAACGATAAACTAGTCCATAGGATAGAGAGGATTTTAAAGCACTCAAACCCTCATACGGGAACAAAAAGAGATATCTTTGTAAAGTCATTTATAAAGTATGAACAACTTTCAAATACCACTTCCTCTTACCTCTACTTAGCAAATTATCTTCTTTACCATCTCAACATTGATGCAAAAGTTGCTGCAGATGTTCGTCTCACTATTTTACTCTTGATGATAGGGTATGAGAAAGAGAAGATGCAGAGTCTTAAACGCTTTATTAAAGATATGCAAATTTTTAAAAATATAGTCGCTTACATGAATAACTATGAAAATCCAAAAACACTTGAAGAGACTCTTATCTTTTGTGCTATTGCTGCAAACCTCCATGAAATAGATACTAAAAGCACACTCAAAAAAATGGCAGAGGGTGAATTTGAGTATATCTATAATACAGCATTACAAGCAGTAAATTCTAACACAATAATAGTTCAAAAGGGAAATGATATAGATATTCTTTGGGAGCGAATTAGTGAGATTCTTTTTTTAGATGAAAAGTTTGTTCTGAGAAAGGACATAAAAAGATGTCTTGCTTTGTATCAGTGCTTTTTAGAAATATTTGTTGTTTTTGGTTCAATAAAAGTTGTTTTTTTTAATCTTGAGGATTTTGGATATAGAGTCTCTTTAGAACTTTTAGAAATGGAATCTTTGAGCAGTGAAGATATCTCTATGGTGATGCAGAGCGTTGGTGCAAACTTAGAGTTGGAGTATAAGGATTTATGTTTTGAGATTACACTTGCATATTGTAAAGAGATTTATGCCAAAGAGAAAAGGGAACAGATTTTAGAAAAAACTGTATATCAAGAGAAGATCGATACTATGCATTATACAGATGCACAGAAGATAAGTGCAGTTGACTTTGTTGAGGAGAGAGGTGTTGACTATGAGTTGCTTGATGATTTAAAAGACTATTCTCAAGAATGCTTAAATGCGGTAGAGATGAGTGATGGGTTAAATGATGTCATGTTGGTGGCTTTACAAAAAGCATATGAACTTTTCTCTAAGGCCTTTTATCTGAGTCTTGAGTTTGAAGATTTAGGATACACTCTTAGAGCCCTCAGCCAATTAGTCTCTGATATGGATATTGGTAACTATAATGAACTACAACTCAAGAGCATCAAGAATTATTTCATAGGTATTATTAACGATCTCACAGAATGGAAGAATCATATTTATCTGTTGCAAGATGCACCAGATATACACTACCTTGATGCATCGCTACTTGAAAATTGTGCTCAAATAGAAAAAATGATACTGATGCAAGATGATGAAGATGATGGGGATGAGGATGATTTAGAGTTTTTTTAAAACTCTAATATTGTTTTTAATACTTTACCCTTGCTGTAAGCATATATGCTTCGCCATTGAATTTTTCAAGGTTTGAACCACTTTGATTTTTTATAGCTGTTACATTTGCTATCCATTGGACATTTTTATTTTGATCCCAAGCGATACCTGCAATAATTGTTTTTTGCTCTTTTTTTCCTTTTTCTGGAGTCCATGAGTCATAACGGGCAAGGAACCTATATTCATTTTTTGAGCCTATGCGGTATTCACCATAGGTATTGTAACCTGACCCAGCTTGTCCAGAGATATTATTTACTATATGTGAAGTGTTTTGTGAGTTAATATACTGAGCAGAAAATAGAAACCCTGGTTTATTATATATAGTATGTAGACCAGCAAAGATTAAATCTTGTTTTTCTGTTACACTGCCAACAGTAACACTTCTATGCTTCTTGTTGTACTGTCCAAAGAAAGAAACATCAAAATATGTGTCTGAAACCTTTTCTGATTTTCCACCTATAAGGTGAGAAGTAGCTCTCCACTCTAAACTCATAGCATGAGCAGCATTTTGTGTTCTGTTGTACCCCTCACCATTATAAATACCAATTTGAGTATCTAAATACTTAGTTTTAGTTATAAAATCAAAACCAAAGTCAGCTGAGTTGGAAAGGTTAGCTCCATTGCTTTGCTCTAACAATATTTTTGAAATATCGCGAAAGTTCCAAGAGTGGTTTTGTTCATAATCATGCCATGGGCGATGCACTAAACCAAGTTGCACACTCGTAGAAGCTAAGACATTGTGTAAATATAAGTAGATATATTTAGCACGCAAAAGAGTACTGCCATTTGTGCTACTGTTTGTACCATTGTTAGTAGACTTGTTGTTTGGAGTTTGTTGTAAGACATCTAAAGTTATGCGGTAGTAAGATTTAGGGTCATCTAGCAAGTGTGCTCTTAACTCAAGGTAAGCACGACGAATTTCAAACTGATTCAAATTATGAACAGTAGCGGTAGGATGGGTGTAATTAGTATATCTATAACCTAAAAATGCTACACCACTCAGTTTTATCTTATCTGCATTTGCGAAAACTGATACAGATTTATCTTTAATAAGTGTACGCCCTTGAGCAGCGGTAGAAAATAGTTGACCATTTGCATCTTGATATAAGTCCATAGCATTGAGAGTTGCTGAGCCTAAAGTTAGTGTAGCAATTAGTGATAATATAATTCTATTCATTTTCGTTTCCTATGCTTGTCTTAGATGGCGAAATTATAGACTTAGGTGGTTACATTTTGATTACAATGATTTATAGAAATTTTTATTATAAGTTAAGTTGATAATTGTTGAAAATAAGGAGAGTGTTTTGTACTAAAAAATTACACTAAAAGTAGAACCCTCATTCTCTTTACTTGTGATTTGGAGTTTGAAGTGGTGGAGTTCTACGATGTTGTTGACCAAAAAAAGTCCAAGTCCAAGCGAGTTGTTCCAAGTGTTGCCTGAGACTCTGTAAAATTTGTCAGAGAGTTTTTCTATATCTTTTTCTTTGATACCGATGCCACTGTCTATGACATCTATTTGTCCTTGAGAAATTTTTACTATCACTTCATCTTCTGAGTATTTAAAAGCATTTTCTATGAGGTTAGTAAAAACAACGCCAAAGAGGGCTTCATCTACTGTTATCTCAAGTTCTTTTAAGCCTTGAATCTCTATCTCTTTTGATTTGTAAGTATGTTTGAGTGTCTCAATGGAATCTTCTATAAGTTTGTAAAGGTTAAGCTTTTTAAGAGTCAGTTTTTGTTGAGAGTTGTCTAGTTTTGTTGAGAGTCTGAGTGTATCTATGAGCTCATTGAGTCGATTGCCGTTTTTGTATATTTTATTTAAAAATTTGTGTTGGATATTTTGGTTGATGTTTACATCTTCAAGTAGAGTTTGTGCGTAGCCATTTATGACGGCGATAGGGTTTTTAAACTCATGGCTGATTGCAGAGATGATGTCATCTTTTTGAGTATTTGACGCTTGTAGCTTTGAAGTATATTTGTGTTTTTGTTTATCTTGTTTGATGAGAATTTTTGATACTTTCGTAAGAAGCTGTGTGATAAGATGAAACTCTTCGGAAAAATCAGAGTTTATATAGTTTTCTTTTTTCTTTTTAGTGAGTGCTTTAAGGAAGTTAAGTATCCGTTTTGTTTCATCTTGAATTTGGATATTTATCTTATATGCGATGATAAATATAGATATAAAAAAGACAGCTACAATGCTTATGATCTCAAATCCAAGTGTGACAATCTGGCTCGTAATGCTTTTAAGCTCCTTTGCCATTCTTATGTAGATGGTTTTTCCATCAATAGTATATTTTTTGACAACATAGAGTAGGTTCTTTTTGATAGTGCTTGATGTACGGATCTTAAATCCAAACTCTTTTTTATCTGCTTGAATGACCTCTTGTCTGTATCTATGATTATCCATAGTTCTTTTGTCTTCGTGAGATTCACAGATGATCTCACCATCTTTAGAGATGATGGTAAGCCTTGTTCCTAATTTTTTCTTAACATTACTTGCTAGTGCATCAAAGTCTGTTTTTTTATTTATACTTAGAGCGAGTATCTCTATGTTATGTTGGAGAGCTACTTTTGTCTCGTCGATATAGAGTTCTTTTACCGAAAAATATACTAAGCCACCTACAGCGATAAAAAGCACTACAAAAAGGAGTAGAAATTTCCGAAAGATAATCTGTTGAAATTTCAACAAAGGATGTAACCCTCACCACGGATAGCTTTTATGTAGTCTTTGTTTCCCTCTGGGTCAATGTTCTCTTTGAGTCTTTTGATGGCTACATTAACAGTTTTTACCTGTTTGTTGAAAGAGTCTGACCATACTTTCTCAAGGAGTATTTCACGCGTTAAAAGTACATTTTCATTTTTCATAAACTCTAAAAGAAGATTATGTTCCAAATGGGTGAGCTTGACATCCCTCCCAGCGATGTTAAATACCTTGTTCGATGCATTGTAAGTTATGTCACGGAACTTCATAATGTCTTGGTTTTTAGAGGTTCGTTTGATGAGTGCTTTGACTCTTGCTTTGAGCTCCTCGATGTTAAAAGGTTTCGTGATGTAGTCATCTCCACCAGCTTCAAAGCCCTCTAAGATATTATCTGAGGAATCTTTTGCACTTACATAGATTACAGGGTGGTTATAACCAAGATTACGGATAGAGTTGATAAACTTTGTCCCCTCTGTTGAGGGTAGATTTCTATCCATAAGGATGAGTGATACATCATCTTCATCCAAGATATCGGTTACATTTGTAATATCTATACAGGTGATAACATCATAACCCTCTTTTGTAAGAGTATATTCCATGAGGTCTAGTATATCCTCTTCATCTTCTATAATCATTATTGTTTCATTCATCCCATAATTGTATCAAATAGTTGGTTTACACTATCTTATAACCTACACCATGTATAGTTTGAATATAGTCTTTTGTTTTATCTGGATCTATTTTCTCTTTGATACGGTTTATCGCTACATTGACAGTTCTGTACTGGTAGGATTCGGTATCTTGCCATACATTTTCAAGAAGATAATCTCGGTCAAGGATGGTATTTTTATTGAGAATAAATTCATAAAGAAGATTGAACTCTAGTTTAGTAAGCTTCACCTCTTTTTTATCAACAGTGAGTGTTCGGGAGCTTTTATCTAGTATGAGATCGCGGTGGGAGAGTAGCCCTTCATTGAGATTTTTACTTGTTCTACGGAGGATTGCATGGATGCGTAGGACAAGCTCTTTCATGTTGAATGGTTTGGTTATGTAGTCATCACCACCCCGCATGAAACCCTCCTCTACCTCTGCATCTTTTGCTTTGGCACTGAGATAGATAACAGGAGTAGTAAAACCTTCTGCTCTGAGGGATTGTATGAACTCGCTTCCCTCGACACCAGGGAGATTCCTATCCATGATGAGAAGATCAACATCCACTTCGTCTAAAAATTGAGTTACATTTTTTGTATCTAAAAAACCGATGGTCTCAAAATCTTCTTTTGAGAGTGAATACTCAATAAGATCTAGTAAGTCCTCTCCATCTTCAACGATAACTATCTTTACACTCATCTTTTACCCTTTTTGTTTATGCACTTAGTAGATAGCCGATGCCACGAATGGTTTTTATATACTCTTTATCGCAGGCTGGATCTATCTTTTCTTTGAGCCTTTTGATGGCTACATTGACTGTTTTTTGGTTAATATGTTCAGCATCACTCCAAACATTTTTGATGAGAAAATCCCTATCAAGCGCTTTGTTTTTATTTTTTATGAGGATTTGAAGTAGGGATGCTTCTAGCTTTGTAAGTTCGATGTTTTTTGAGCCAATGGTAAGGAGATTTCTATTGAGGTCTAGTGACATATCTTTATGTTGCATTATGTCAACCATCTCAACACTTTCATGACTCGAGCGGTGTAAAACTGCCTTGATGCGTAAGACTAACTCCTCCATGTCAAATGGTTTTGTTATGTAGTCATCTGCACCTATCAAAAACCCCTCTTTGATCTCAGCCACACTATCTTTTGCAGAAATAAAGATCACAGGGGTATTGATATTTTTACTGCGAAGCATCTCTATGTAGAGAGCTCCATCTATGTTGGGCAGTGTCCTATCCATCAAAATAAGATCTATACTCTCTTCTTGAAGTACCTTTGAGACATTTTTAGTATTTAAAAAACCAACAACATCATAACCAATGTTTGTAAGGGTAAATTCTAGTAGTTCTAAGATATCTTTGTCATCATCCACTATCAAAATGCTTTTTTTTCCTACAGAATATTTTGTACTCATATTTTCCTCTTTAATTACACTAATTTTAATATATTTCAGTGTCAGTTTGATTACAAATATTAATAATTCATCTCTAGTTTGAGTGAGTAGTATCTCCCTGGTTTTGTTATTGAAGTAGTACGCTCACCTTGCTGAAATGCAAGTGCACTATTGAGTATATTTTGCATTCTAAATTTTAGAACATAACCAAAAAGGTCATTACGAAGTTTTGGACTTATGTTGAACTTGGTTGCAAAGTCTAGTTTCGCAAATGGTTGTTGGTAAGTGTCTTTGTTCCCATCTGTTCCAAGCGATACAATCCTCGCTCCAATTTGGTTAAATAAAAATAAAGCACTGTTGCCCAAGGTGCTATCATCATAACCGAGTGTGAGGTTGGCAACATAAGGAGACTGCCCTTGCATAGCTCTTTTTTTACTTGTGAGGCGACTTGTGAAGTCATTGTTTGGATCACTGTTTAGTGTGATGCTAGAGTTGATAAGTGCGACATTGGTTGCAAATAAAAGATGCTCTAACTTTTTGTTTATAAAACCAAAATATTTTCTATAATCAACTTCAACACCATAACTAGAAGCTGCATCTGCATTTTGGTATGTTTCTTGAAAGATATTGTCTTGCGAATTATCAAGTTTGATCACTTTTTCTATAGGGTTTGTAAACTTTTTTGCAAAGAGTGCTGCAGAAAATATCTCATCATTGGAGAGATACCACTCATATTTGAGATCTACATGTTGTATGTAGGTTGCTTTTAAATCTGGATTTCCAAAAACAATATTTTCAGTAACAGGGTCTTTATATCTCGTTTTACTAAACTCTCTAAAGTCAGGTCTTGAGATAGTTTTTGCATAAGCAAACCTCAGTTGCATGTCATCATTGTCAAATCGGTAGGTAAAACCTAAACTTGGAAACAGATCTGAAGTTTGGAGCGGTGCATAGGTAGCAGCAGCATCAACGAGTTGTTGAGTAGAACTTTCTTGCCTCAAAGATGCGATGATATCAAAATTGTGCGTTAGGGAGAAGAGTTGTTTGAGATAGAATGCTGTCACATTTTGACTAGCTATATAAGAATCTGTATCTCTGTAGGAAGCTGAAAACTGAAGTGATGATGCATAGGTATTATAAATAGTGTCCATATTTGCACTCATATCACTGAAATTTGTGCTACGCATCTCAAATCTTCTACTATCAAATTGTCTTGTTTTGTTATAGATAAAGACTCCAGCTTTTGTGTAGTTTTTGTTCTCGTTCAACATAAAAGGGAGGGTAAAATCTGCTCTGTAGTTGGTAACTGTGTCATCAAGCAAAAAGGAGTAATACCAGTTTGCTCTACTCCAGTTGAGTCCCGATGTCTCATGGAGATAGTTGATCTCAACTGTCCCTGGTTCATCTCTTGTTGCTCTTGAGCTCTCAGCAGCCCAGTCTATGATGAGATTATCTAAGTAATTGCCATTTGTGTTAGAAAATTTAATCTCATTTGTTCCACTAAGTTGATGGGAGGTTATAGATTTTTTTACATATCGATAGTATGTTTTTTCTCTATCATCAGTAGCCCCTATATAGTTTATAGAGGAAACTCTTGTGCGATCCATTGTGCTGTTGGTTGTAAAAAAAGTATATTTAATTTTATTGTTCTGGAGGTAGTTGACTCCGAAGTTAAGCATCCCCGTAAACGCTGTTGAGAGGGTGGTAGATTTAGAAAGAGTATTGCTGTCATGGATAATACCTTTAGAGTTGATATCGTAAAAGTATTTATTATAACTTATGTTGTTTGCAATAGATTTATTTGTGTAGTAAAGAGTTCCAGATGTTCCAATCGTGAGATCATCTGAAAGTTCATAACTTTTTCCACCAGAGAGTTCAAGTTTCGTTCCTGGAGGGAGTGTGCTTTGTTGCTTGTTGAGTGTCCTGTATCTTCTTACACTCTCCGTAATCGCTGTGCCATTTGTATTGTTGCCATTTTCTAAAACTGCTGATGGTAAGGGGGTTGCATTGTTAGAGTTTGTGATCCCTTTTGATCCAGTATAGCTATTTGCCAAGATCCCTAAGCTTAGTTTGATGTAGCTGTCATCATCGCTAGGAATCTCTTTACTTTTGATAAGTACCGTACCACCACCAAAAGAAGCAGGGATATCACCTGTGTATGATTTTTGTATGGTAATATTCTCTACAACTGAGGTTGAGAAAATATTTAAAGGGACAACTCTTTTTGTAGGCTCTGGTGAGGGGATGTGGAGATTGTTGAGCATCACGGTTGAGTACCTGTCTCCAAGTCCACGAACATAGACATATTTTCCACCAACTATGGTGATACCACTTACCCTTTTGAGTGCAGATGCTACTGTAGAGTCACCCCTTTTACCAAACTGCTCACTTCCTAGAACATCTCCCACTGCATCACTGTTTTTTACCTCAGCTATAGAAGCTGCAATAGAACCTTCAATATGGGGTGCTAAAACTATAAACTCTTCAAGCTCCATAGATGCTGGGGTAAGTTTGACAAGTTTTGTTTTGGTTGCATCTGCTACTATGTTTACTTTGATGGTTTGTGCACTAAAGTCACTGTCAATAATAGAGATAACCTGTTCGCCAACGGGTGCTTGAATGAGGACATTTCCATCTTTATCACTCACAAGATCAACGCTTAAACCTTTAACAAATACTCTCGCCCCAGAGATAAGTTCTTGGTTTTGAGCAGAACTTAGTATCAGTTGAATGTAACCCCTTTTTTGCGTAGCCTTTAGTTTAGTTTGTAGGTTTACTTGGCTTGTTTTTGGTGCTTCATCATCTTCAAAGGCAAGGGTATTGTCACTTTTGAGTGAGACGATGATTTGCGATTCACGATCTTTTTTTATGACAAAATTTTTACGGATGAACGCTTGAACTTTCCCTTTGTCTTTACTAACAAGTTGGAGTTGGTAAACACCAGTTGGTAAAACGCTGTAGAGATAGCCATCTTCATCTGTGCTAAACTCAGCATGTTTATCAAAGTGACCACTCTGTGCATCTACTGTTGTAACGGTAGATTTTTTAAAGAGGATCACTTCTTGATTTGCAAGAGGTCTTCCATCTTTAAGAAGATAAAATGAAAGTTCTCCACTAGAGAGGGCAAAAGCGTAGATGTTTAGACTCAGTAGTAGCAGCAGTAAAGTTTTCATAGTTGGCACTCCCAGATATCAGTTTTGCATTTTTGTATATTTTTTCTTATCTCAATCGCTTTTGTAAACATTGCAGAACTTTGGAGCTTTTTGAGCTCTTCTTCTGAGTTGGCAAACTCCCCCACCATGTAGTATGCGTAAGCAAGGGCGTAACGGATATTTTCATTTTCTATAAGCCCTGTTCGTTTGAGAGCTTTTGCACTTACAACGATCTTCTCATACGCACCATATTCTAGGTAGATAGCTATGCGTTGTTTGAGTTTCTCTTTGGGATCAAGCATTTGTGCATTTTTATAAAGTGAACGGATATAGTCTTTTGTTCGACGCATCATCTCTGCCGCTTCTTTGGTGTATTTTATATCTTTGAGTGAAGCCTCATCAAAAAGTTCAGCAGCGGATCTCATCATCTCTTTGTCTAGGTAGAGGTGTGCAAGGAGCACTGTAACTTTGGCACTATGAGGAAACTCTAAGTTCGCTTTCTCGGCAAGAAAAATAGCTTTGTCTGTCTGCTTCGCTTGACGCAAGGCAGAGATGAAAGAGAGTGTCGTCTTTTCATTTGGTGTTATATTTTTAAGATATACATTTGCATCTTCAAGAGCACTTTGATAGAGCTTGAGTGTGATGAGGTAGTTAAATCTTTGTTTATAAAAACTGTACTCATTTTTGAAAGTTTGTAGTGCATCATCTAAAGTTTGCAGTGCATCATCATATTTTTTAAGTCGAAAATAGCTTTGTGCTTTGAGGGCAAACAAACTTGGTTTTTTGTAGAGGAGATCACCACTTTTGTCGATGCTATTGATGCACTCATTATAGCGTTGCAGTTTAAAACTATTTTGTGCTATGTAGAGATAGATGCTTTTGTTAGTTTGTAAATACTCTATGGACTTATAAAAAGCAATATTGGCTTTGGAATATAAACCTTGTTTTGTTTTTAAAACCCCTTTGATAGTATAAAATCTTGCAAGGTCTAGTTTCTCATCATCAAGTTTTACTTGCTTTAATTCTTCATCAGCACGCAAGAGATGCCCATCTTTAAGAAGAAGAGCGGCTAACTCTAAATGATTTATCACATCACTTTTTTTGGCTTTGTTGCTACCACTGAGCAAGAGACTAAGGCTCAGTAAAATTATTAGTACATTTTTCATAACTCTCCTACTCTAAGTTAAATCGAATTTTTTGTTTAGCCCAAACTTTTACATTTTGACCTTTGTATTTGGCGGGTTTAAACTTCCACTGCTCTATACTAGCTTTTGCTACATCATCAAATGTACCTGCGGGTTCACTCTCAAGTATGCTTACCTGTTCTACAATACCATTTTTGTTCACTAAGATGTTCATAAGTACATAGCCTGTGATGCCAAGTTTTCTCGCCTTTTTTGGGTAGCTAAGTGGTGCTCTTTGTGCTGGTGTTGGCGCTTTGTCAACAGAGTCTTCACTCATCACAACATCTTCATTGATATTCCCCAGTAATGAATCATCACTCACATCTTGACTCATAAAAGCATCAAGACCCGTATCTATACCTCCAAGGGAAGATGCAAGATTGGGTGCTGGGGTGAGCCTCTTCGCCTTTGTTTGCTTTTTAGGTTTTTTTGGTTTTGGCTTTGGCTTTGGTTTGCTCTTGAGAATCTTTTGAACATCAAACTTTGCACTTTTTGCTTTTGCTTTTGTTTGGATATTTTCATTGCTTTTATTCATCATGATGACAGTTGAGAACACAAAAAAGAGTCCAAAGAGCATCCAAACACTAGCTTTGAGATAGAGAGAGACCTTTTGCACTTTAACCAACTTCTTTTTGTGTAGCTACTGCGACATCTTTTGCACCACTTAAGCGACACTGATCAACTACATCTATGAGTTTTTGGACAGCTATGGTGTCATCACTGATAACAAGCACAGATTTTTGGGTAGATGCTCTAAGCATATCTCTGAGTTTACTTTGAATAGCCCATATTTTTACACTTTGTCCATCTATGAAAGTATCCCCTGTATTGTCTATATAGACTCGGATAACTTTACTTGATGCTCTTGAAGCAGAAGATGCTCCGGGTCTTTCTAAGTCAAGTTTCATATCTTTAACAAAAGTTGAACTCACCATAAAAAAGATAAGTAATATAAACACCATATCAATTAATGGCGACATATCAACATTTGCTTCTTCTGTTTTTCTCTGTCTAAATCTCATAATAAATTCCTTGATTTTATTTCACGCCGCTGAGGCGACTAAAGTTCCTATACTTTTTCGGAGCATAATATATCTTTGATTTGTTCTAAATCATTTTGCATATTTAAAGATTTTTTATCTAGTATGCGTCCTATTATCAAGCCTGGAACTGCTACAACTAAACCTAACTGCGTTGTAAATAATGCTTGGCTAATCCCCCCAGCTATTCCCCCTGTTTGGGAAAATAGTTGTGCAGATGCTAAAGAATCAAAAGTCTCAATCATCCCTATAACTGTTCCAAGGAGTCCTATGAGGGGTGCAACCGCTACAAGGGCATGGATAAGTTTTTTATTGACTACAAATTCTTTTTCATACTTATGAAAAGCATCATCTATGTATCTTCGTGTCGTTTTATTGGCTCCATAAAGTTTTGTGATGATAAGTGCTTCAGCAATAGCACTATCAACAAGACCTTTTGGTTTGACTCGGATGCCACCTTGGAACTTTCTAACTAGGTTTCTTACATTGGCTTGTGAACCACGCTTGAGAGTATGAAAACGAAATCCAAGGGCATACCAAAGTACCAAAGCACTCAGTGCCAATGGCCACATAACGAAACCACCACTTTGCATATAATCTAGTATTTGAGATAGAAGTTGCATTAGTGAAACTTGTTGTACTCATTGATAAGGTGGAGGCACGAGTGTTCCATATTGTCTTTGACTCTCTCTGCCCAACCACCAAGAAGATTTCCTACCATAAGGATTGGGATCGCCACGATAAGCCCAAGCTCAGTAGTAACAAGTGCTATAGATATACCACCACTAAGAAGTTTAGGATCACCTGTTCCAAACTCTGTAATGATGTCAAAAGTTGCTATCATCCCAGTAACTGTTCCAAGAAGTCCAAGGAGTGGAGATACAGCAGCGATGACAATGATGACTGAACTAAATCTATCGAGTCTTCCACTCTCATGCAAGATAGCTTCTGCAACAATGTCTTCAATATGTTCACGGTCACGATCAAGGTTACGGATGGTAGCTTTTAAGACTCTTGCCGTAGCATTTTTAAAGGGTTTTAAGTAGTTAAGGGCTTCATCTTTACCTGAACTGAGAAGTTTTGAGAGTGCATCTTTTGCCAAAGTGTTGTTTGATGAACTTGCATTTGCTAAAAATAGAACTCTTGCAAGTGCGAGTAAAAGACCCACTAGCCCAAGAATAACAATGATCCAACCAATCATCCCACCAGAGTTAATGACATCTAAGGAAGTTTTTTCTACAACATCGGCAATCTCATTATTGGAATTTTCATAGATAAAGATATTTAAGGTATCTAATGGGGTGTTATTTTGAAGCCCAAGAGCACTTGCACTTGCTTTTGGAGTATTGTAGAGTTTGAGCTTGTTTACACCTGCTGGTACAAGTGCTCCACTCATATCTTGAGAGATTCCATAAGTAGCAATATTGCCAACTTTGAGTATATCAGCATCGATTTGTGAGCCATCGGAGAGATAAAATTTTCCTTTTGTGGTGTGGAGGGAACTTAACTCTTTTATGAGTGCATCACTGTTTATAAAAATCTCTTTGAGTGCTTTTTGATAGTTGTTGGCATCGACTAAGATCTCTTTGCTAAAGGGTTTTAGCATAGTCGTTGATTGCATAAGTACAGATTCTATGAGGGCTGTATCATCACTCATGACAAGTGCATTTTGTTGTGAACGGAAGAGTTTTTCTGCTAGTTTTGCACTTGTATTATTTCTTTGTAATACTACATTTTGGAGTGTATTGATCTTTTTTTTTGCAACTTTGAGGTGCTCGGCATTCTCTCTAGTTACTGTTGTAAGACGCTCTTTTAGCATCTTCTTTTGAGCTTTGAGGTAAGCAAACTCTTTTGCATAAGCGCGTTCAAGAGAGTGAGAGTCTTTGGCATGAAGCATGAGCGAGAGTGCTATGAGTAGTGGTAATAAAAATTTCATTATTTTGTCTCCATTGATACTAAGGCATTTGGTAGGGTAAAGTAGCCTGAGCGGATCTGCTTTTTAAAGGCATCAAAAAGCGCTAAGATCTCCTTTTGTGCATCTGCATCCAGTACAGTTCTATAGTAGTAGCCAGTGTTATCTTGACTAAGGTAACCCACTTTGTTATCTGGTGTTTTGAAAAACATCATCATCGTTCCGATGCGTGCAACTTCTACCAAGCGTTCTTTGCCATCAAGGAGGATAGTTTGTTTGAAGATGCCATTTTCTTTTGTCATGCGGATAGCATCTGCATAGGTATTCCAAGTAAGAACTAAACCTTTTTGAGGGCTTACTAAGTCATTTGTGATTTGATCTTTGATCTTTTGTATATCATAAAGTCTCTCTTTTGTTTTAAAAGGAAGCCCATCTTTTATGTTTGATGCTAAAAGATTAAGAGCATCTATAAGTAAAGGTTTCAAACCTTGGGAGTTTTTAGAGGAGTTTTTTATCTTTTTAGCAACTTTGGCTAACTCTTGTTGGAGCTGTTTAATCTTGAGATTTTCTCTTGCTATGACAGATTCTAAATCATCTTTTTGTCTCATAAGTGAGTGCATAGAAGTTTTGTAACTTTCTTTATTTTGTGTAATCTTTGAGTCAAGTGTCTCAACATCAAGGCGAAGTTTCATTAAAGACTCTGCCATATTCTCAGCTGACGCGTGGAGCGTAGAGAGTGATAAAAGTGCACCTAGTGCGATACCTATAGTCGTTTTATACATGGATCCCCCATAAATTTAGATTATGCAATGGTACAAAATGGGGGATACGAGGAAGTTACTCTTTGATTACCAAAAGGTTACAAAGGATTAGTATGTTTCTAAAGGAGCGTTAGAACCAGCTGTTCCTTTCCAGATGTTGGCTTCATTTACACCAGCACATGTTGTGTTGTCATCAACATTAATAGTACCACTTGCACCCATGTTGATATGTCTAGTAGCACTCGCCCAATCAGTAAACGCAGTTTTTGTTGTACTTGCATCTTTTGAGTTGACATCTGAATATGTTATCTTATTATCTCCTAAAGTGATAGCTGTATCTTTAAAACAAAGATCTCCATCAACATGAACAGCATTTGTATCAACAACATCAGCACTTCTATAAAAGACTTGTTGTTCATCTATGCTTTTATTGCTAATAAATTTTACATTTGTAAGTTTAAGACCTGCATCATCTTTAAGAGAGATTCCACCACCTTTTATGTAAGCAGTATAGTTAATCATAATTGGTTGTGTAGCGTTAGTATCATCAGTTACAATTGTATTGGCATCGTTACCAAACTCCATTCCTGCTGAGTCATGGTTATTTGCACTGTCAACATTGACTTGTCTTGCAAGAACATTTGTGATGGTTCCACGGTAACCAAGGTCGGTGTCAACAGAATCATCATGAGCATTGTAAACATAAAGACCAGTGATGTTTACAGTACCACCCCAGATCTCGACACCATCATCAAGACCACCAATGATTGCTATGTTTTTAAGAATTGTCCCAGAACCAACACCAGCGAGAGAGAGACCGTTAAGCTCTTTATCTTTTTCGACCATAAAACCAGAGTGTTTGATGAGTACATACTCTAAGTCTCCAGAAGATTCAGTATCATGTGTATGACCTGTGCTACCAAAAGATACACTCTGGTCTGCTTCATATTTATTGTTTGAGTAGTGCGTGTATGCATTTCCTGCAAGAACAAGTCCACCCCATTCTCCACCAGCATTGTTATGAGATTTTCCAAGTACATCTTTTTGTGAAGTAAATACAATAGGTTTTGCTTGAGTACCAACAGCTATAAGCTTAGCCCCAGGTTGAATAACCATAAACGACTTAGATGCACAACCAGCAATAGTAGTTCCTGCAGGGATAGTCAGTACAGCTGGACTTTTAACACTTACTTTATCTAGCATACCATATTTTTTATTTGCATCAAGCGTAAGATTAGATGAGATAACTGAATCTAAAACAGTAAAACTCGCATCACATGTTGCAGAAGATGTTTTTAGACTTGTAGAACTTTTTGAGCCCCCACAACCTGTTAATATGCTAGTGATAGCAGCAGTGGTTACTAAACTAAGAGCGATTTTATTTTTGATGTCCATTTTTGAATCTCCGTTTTTTAAATTTAACGAAGTATAAAAGAGTAATGTTACATAATTATTTGAAGTTGGTTACGAGATGGTTACTAAAATTTTCACTCGTTGCTAAGCTCTAGCTTTTACAAAAATTACCACCTACTTGGATATATACGAGAAGGTTTGCTATGCTTGATGCTCTATCAGCAATTTTGCCACTTTTTCTCAGTGCTCTAAGCATTCTGTAAAATTTTTCAAACTCATTCATCTTTTTTGCTAAGTCGTGAAGATTTGCTTCTACCATCTCATAAAGATCATCTGTTTTACTCTCCTCTATGAGGACATCGTTGTAACACTCTTGCATCTCATCTGTGTCATCTATGTTTATCATGTTGACCGTAGTCTTGATGGCTTTTACAGTAGATGCTTGCATTGGTAGTGCATACTCTTTGATGGTTTTTGTGTCCACATCAGAACATACATCTGTAAAACCTTTGATGAAGCTTCTTGTATTTGCACAGGCACGGGAGAGTTCATTTGTGATCTTCATGTAAGCGACAACACTTCTAAGATCTCTTGCTTCTGGAGTATAAAGTGCTAAGACTTTGATGATCTCATTGTCTATCTCATCACTTTTTGAGCTGATGTTTTTGATGAAGTTTTTTGCCTCATTAAATTTATCTGTATCGCAATCTTCTAAGGCATCAAGGATTAATTCATTGGCACTTAAAAGTCCTTCACCTATCCCTTTTACTTTATCTTTAATATTATCTATACTGTCTGTAAAATTTTGTAGCATTATCCAAATCTCCCTGTGATGTAGTCTTCTGTTTGTTTCTCTTTTGGATTTAAAAAGATATGTTCTGTTTTGTCAAACTCTATGAGGTCACCTAAGTACATAAATGCTGTATAGTCACTGATACGACTTGCTTGTTGCATGTTGTGTGTAACGATGGCTATGCTTACATCTTTTTTGAGTTCTACTAACAGTTCTTCGATAGCTCCAGTTGAGATGGGATCAAGTGCAGATGTCGGTTCATCAAAGAGAATCACCTCTGGTTTGACAGCAACCGCTCTTGCTATGCATAGTCGTTGTTGTTGCCCACCTGAAAGTCCCATCGCTGATTTGCCTAGTCTATCCTTGACCTCTCTCCAGAGTGCCGCATCTTTGAGTGCTTGTTCCACTCGACCCTCTAGTTGCGTTTTGTTTTTTATACCTGCTATCTTAAGACCATAGGCTACATTGTCAAAGATGCTCATCGGAAAAGGGGTTGGCTTTTGAAAGATCATACCCACTTTTTGGCGAAGTTCGATGAATTCATTTTCTTTTTTTATGTTTAAGATGTTTTCCATCTTATTTGTTTTGGTATTGAGTAGTTCTATGCTTCCCTCATACTTGTTCCCTGGGTAGAGATCGTGGATGCGGTTCATACTTCTTAAAAGTGTTGACTTCCCACAACCACTTGGTCCGATGAGTGCAGTGATCTTGTTTTTGCGTATCTCTATATTGATATTTTTCAAAGATGGATGACTCACCCCTGGGTAAGTAAAAGAGAAATCGTTGAGTTGCATTACAGGCATTATTTGCCTCCTTTATTTCGTGTAAAAAATCTTCCAGTTAGGTTGATGGCTAAAACCAATACTGTGAGTATAAATGAAGCAGCCCAAGCTAAGTCGCGGCTTGATTCTTCAGGCTCATTTGCTAAATCGTAGATGCTCACTGTAAGTGATGGAAAACTCTCGCTCAAATCTAGGCTAAAGTAGTTTGAAGTCTCTGAGGTAAAGAGAAGTGGAGCAGTCTCCCCGATAATCCTAGCAAAAGCAAGGAGTATCCCTGTCATGATACCAACTTTAGCAGCTTTGATAACAATGTCGATGATAACCTTGTATTTGGAAGCACCGAGTGCGATACCTGCTTCTCTTAACTCTTTTGGAACCAAAGAGAGCATATTGTCTGTAGTGTTGATGACAATGGGAAGCATCATGATCGAGAGGGCTATAGCTCCTGCTGCGCCACTTGTCCCACCAGTAGGTACAACAACAATAGCATAAACAAAGGCTCCAATAACGATAGAGGGTGCAGACATCATAATGTCACTAAGGTTACGGATAATCTCTGCGTATTTTCCACGACCATACTCTTGGATGTAGATCCCAGCAATCATTCCAAGGGGAATACCTAGGGCTGCCGCGATCGCTGCTAAGATGAACTGCCCAACTATGAGATTACGAAGTCCACCATCTATGAGGTCATTTAAAAAGAGGCTAAAGTGAAATGAACCAAGTCCTTTGATAAAAAGGGTGATGAGAATCCAAGCTAAAAAGCCAAGACCTATGAGTGCTGAGAGAGTGGAGAGTCCAAGGACAATCTTGTTTATAAGTAAACGCATTATTTTGTTCCTCTAAGAAAGTAGAGTTTTGCAAAACTGATGATAGCAAAACTGATAACAAATAGTATCAGAGCAAGATAAAAAAGTGCACTCTCACCTAGACCACTTGCCTCACCAAAGTTATTTGCCATGGCAACAGGGATGGAGATAGTAGGATCTGTAATCTTTGATGGTAAGGTAAAGACTGAGCCTATCAAAAAGGCAACAGCCATCGTCTCACCAAGAGCACGACCAAGTGCTAAGATGACAGAACCAATGATGCCAACTTTGGAGTATGGAAATATGATATCTTTGATAACTTCAAACTTAGTCGCACCCATCGCGTAAGCGGACTCTTTGAGTACATTTGGCGTTGTATTCATAGAGTCTCTTGTGATGGCCGCCATAAATGGAAGTATCATAACCCCAAGAACGAGACCAGCACTAAGGAGAGATACTTGATACCCACCAACTAAGTCAGCGATGATAGGAGCAAAGTAGTAAAGCCCCCACATACCAAAGATGATGCTAGGGATGGCAGCGAGTAACTCAATGGCAACACTGATAGGTGCAGAGATATTTTTTGGTGCGATCTCTGCTAAAAATACGGCTATCCCCATAGCGATAGGGAGTGCAAAGGCAAGAGCGATGAGGGTAGTGAGTAGTGTCCCAACGATGGGTACGAGTCCACCATACTCGGTAAATGTTTTTTTAGTATCTTCATCAAAGAGGATTGTGTCTTCAAGCATCATATCATCTGAAGCACTATCATCACTCATATCTAAGTTGATATCCATCTGTGCATCTGGATTTGAAAGTGAAATTTCCTTGTTCCAGTTTGGATTTGTGATGAAGCCTAAACCAAACTCATCGATAGCACCTTTAGAAGCAGAAAATAGAGTTATAAAGATACCAATGAGAATTATAAATACAAGTGAAGCACTTGCTAGTGAAAGATTACGAAATATTTTTTCCATTCAATACAATCCCATTTAAAATTAATTATGAGATTATAGAAAAATTTGGTTACATAATGGTTACGGTTTAAGCTAAGTTTTTGGATTTATGACTTTAAGCCATATTTTTGATATAATATTAGTGATAAGTTAAATCCTTTTCTGTTGGATTGATGATAAAAATAAATAT
>JALUXP010000017.1 GCA_027013295.1 Sulfurimonas sp. | reverse complement strand
TATAGGGTTTTTAAAAGGTGATAACGACTTTTATACTGTTAGCGTTTATGGTGAAAGAGACAATGTTGAAAAACTTAAACAACTTCAAATCATGCCAAATGTTCGTCTAAGCGATATTGCAGATGTTAAGTGGAGCTACAAGAAACGAACAAGTGGTTACATAGGAAATGGTCAAGATGCCATCGCATTAGCTGTACAACGCGCACCAGGGGGAAGTGTACTTGATGTAAGTAAAGCAGCTCGTGCTGAGATGAAAAAACTTGAAGTAAAGTATCCAAATATTAATTTTGCCATCAGTGACACACAAAGAGATCTCATAGAACAAGCCAATGACAATATGCTTGAAGCTCTTCGAGATGCGGTTATCTACACACTTATTGTCATTATGATCTTCTTAGGAAACTTTCGTGCTATTATTGCTGCTGGTCTTTCCATACCTATGGTATTTTTCTCCACTATGGCTATTATCTGGCTGACTGGCGGGGAGTTAAATATCGTTATTTATACTGCGATTATCCTAGCCCTTGGTATGCTCACCGATGATGCTGTTGTTGTACTAGAGAACATTGAACGCCATCTTACAGAGGGACATGAGAAACTTGAAGATGCCATCTTTCATGGAACAAAAGAGGTACTGAGTCCTATTTTTGCAGGAACTATCGCAACTGTAGCTATCCTCTTTCCTCTTATGTTTGTTGGTGGATTTCCTGAGAAAATCTTTAAGCCTCTCATCGAAACACTCATCATCGCACTTGGCGTAAGTTGGTTTCTTTCTATCACTTTTATCCCCTTACTTTCAAAGTGGCTCTATAAAAATGGTGTAGGAAAAACAAAAATAGAAAATGGTTTTGAGTGGTTCTACCAAAATACAATAGGACGACTTGTTACTCCTTATGTAGGAATAATCAAATTCTCAAATGGAAAGTTTTGGTTTCTTCGTCGTATGATGCTTACTATGGGCGTTATACTCGTGCTAATGCTAAGTCTCAAGAACATTATGCCAACTATTGGAAAAGATGCTATGCCTCCTATGGATACAGGTATCATAAAAGTACAAGTAGGCTTTAGTTCAAACGACACAGTCGATGGTGCAGAGAAAAAAATCCGTCCATTTTTAACATGGCTCGGTGAACAAAAATGGGTAAAAATGAGTTCAGTTGCGTTTGGTACTGAACCAGGTGTACTCTCTCTAGGCTCTGGGAATCTTCCATCTGACGCAACAATTACCATCAATGCAGTCAACCGTTTTGAGAGGAAAAAAACTATCTGGCAACTTGAAGATATGATTCGAGATCGACTTGCAAAACTCAAAGGTGTTAAACGCAATGATGTTTATGACTTTGGAGCAACAGCCCTCTCTAGTATTAAAGCGACAGTAGATGTTCGTGTGAGTTCTCCTTATGTGGAAAATTTACCTGATACCTCTCACGCTGTTGCTGATGCTATGAAAGATATACATGGACTGACTTCTATCTCAACAAGCTGGGATAAGGATTTTATGGAAGTTGAACTTAACATCGATGAGAGTAAAGCCTTAAGTTATGGAATTACACCGTACCAAATAGCGATGCAGTTGCCGATAAAAGGACAAGTAGTAGGTTTAAATGCCAATTTAGAGTCCATGAATACGCAGTTTGTACGACTCTATCTCAAAGGAAAATTTTCTCAAAATATAGAAACACTCAGACTCTTGCCTATTGCAACACCACAAGGAGAAGTGCCACTTAGTGCTATGGCAACACTTAAACGCCATCTTACATTTGCAAAGATTGAACGAGATAAACTTCTTTATAGTGTCGATATAAATGGATACCGAGCAAAACGCCCAGTAACTCACTTAACAGATGATACTATAACAGCTCTAAAAAATGCTAAACTTGCAGATATTCAGATAGAGCAAACTGGAGATATAGCACAGATAGATGATAGTTTTAAACGCATGGGAAAGGCTATCGGTCTTGGAGTTATCATTCTTATTATGACGCTTATTGCTATCTATAAGTCGGTAAGAATGGCATTTATCATGATACTTGTGTTACCTCTGTCTCTGATTGGAGCAGCGTGGGGAATGCTACTTTTTGGTAAACCTAGCTGTATGCCTTCGCTTTTAGGTATCTTGCTGCTCTTTGGTATCATCATTAAAAATGCGGTATTACTGATAGATTTTTATCAAAATTATAGAGAAAATGGTGAGTCTCCTTTTGAGAGTGCGCAAGAAGCTGTAAGAGTGCGTTTCCGTCCTGTTATGATGACTGCGTTTGGAACTATTGCGGGGATGATACCTATCGCATTAGAGCAAGCTGTAGGACTTGAACGACTGAGTCCACTTGCTGATGTTGCCATTGGTGGACTTTTAGTTGGTACACTGTTGACATTAGTCTATGTACCTATGTACGCTTATATCTTCGATAAAGGCAACAAAACAACAAACCCTATCAATGAGGTTTTAAAATAAGATAAATTTTATCTTTGAAGCACTCTTCTTTAAGAGTGTTTTGAAGATGCAGTTTAGATTTTTAAACTACATCAAATTTTACATTATTTTAAAGGAGTGCCGTATGCAAGCACCTACACCAGAACAAGTTGAAGCAATGATGATCAAAAAAATGGGATCTCTCCCACAGTCACTTAACAGTGCAAAGGCGATTGACCCCCGTTTTTTAGTAGAACAAGCTATGAGTAGCAAGTTTAGTGTTCAAGATGAAAACAACCCACTAGACCCGAAGACATCTATGATGATTGCACTCTCAGCATCTATCACTTTAGGAAGTCAAGAGTGCATCATGGAACAAACAAGGATGCTTAAAAAGATGGGCATCACAAAAGAGGAACTCGCTTACCTTGTAAAGATAGTCAAACACGCACAAGGAAGTGCTGTCATGGGCAATGCTAAAACAGCCTTTGATACATTTGAGAGTTAAAAAATGAAAAAAATAGTAATCATAGGAGCAGGATTTGCAGGTCTGCACATATTTTACAAGATTCGCCACCTTATTGGCAAAAAGATAGAAGTAACAGTGATAGATAAACGCTCTCACTCCCTTTTAAAACCATCACTTCCAGAAGTAGCTTTTGAGGGAGCGCCACTCTCTCACTCTTTAGTTGAGCTTGAACATACACTTGCATCGAGAGGGGCAACATTTATTCAAAGTGAAGTCTCTGAGATAGATGCAGACAACAACTCTCTAGGACTCTCAAATGGTAGTGTTATAAAGTACGATTATCTTTTTGTGACACTTGGAGCTATCAAAGATTATGATGCTATTAAAGGGTACAGAGAGTTTGGTCACTCTGTGTGTGATGATACAGAGGCACAAAAACTTTGGGAGAGAGTCAAAACATTTGAGGGTGGTAAAGTTGTCACAGGTGCTGCAAAAAGTGTCTGGGGTACTCGCGTTGATGCACCACCACTTCTAGCACCATGTGAGGGTCCTATTGGCGAGATTATGTTTATGCTTGATTTTTATCTCACGCAAGATAAAAATCTTACTCGTTTGGATGATTTTAAGATAGATGTCTTTACTCCGGGTGAAATTTTCTTTGAAGATGTAGGAGATACACCGCGTGAAGTCGTTGGAAAGTATATGCAAGAGAGGGGGCTTACTCTCACAAATAACAAAGTACTCTCTGAGATAGGAAAGGATTTTATAGCCTTTGAAGATGGTTCTAAAATGCCGTGTGATTTGGCTATTGTCATTCCACCCTACTCTGCACCAGAGGTGACAAAAAACTCTAAAATAGGCGATGAAAAAGGCTTTATCCCAACAGATAAAACAATGCGTCATCTTGATTATGCAAATATCTTTGCAGCGGGTGATCTCACCGCCCTTGCCCAACCAAAACTTGGACATATTGCCATCATCCAAGCAGGCATAGCAGCAGCCTCACTACTCAAAGAGTTAGGTGAAGATGTAACAGTACCACCGCATG
>JALUXP010000016.1 GCA_027013295.1 Sulfurimonas sp. | reverse complement strand
TTTGAAATCTGACTCGTTCCCACCGTCCCCGGTGGGAATGCATAGAGCACGAAATAAAGCGATAAGGTATCCATTCCAAAGCTGGAGCTTAGGAACGAGTAAAATATGAAATTATATTTGTATCTAGTAAGTATGTTTTCATTAGATACTAGCTATAAAATTATCTCTAGCTTCTTTGCGACTACTATTTATATGCTCTATAATTTCAGGTGTAAATAATCCATCCATTTTTTGAGCAAACTCTCCCCACTTTGTTTTAGCTTGTACTTTCGCTGTTGAAAGTGAAGAACCCTCAAGTACAAAGATGTTCAGATGAAGTTTATTTCTTGCTATGTCTAGCAATTGTTGGATAGATTTATTGTCATTACTATCAATTTGTAGTGTCATCATACTATATCCTCATTCAGTTTTATATCCAATTATAGCATATTTTGAATGTAAATACGAATATTCAAAACTTTTGGACTCTTCAAATCTCTCTATTTTCAAGCATATTTAAAGATTGCTGGACAAATCAGATTCTTTCTTATACAATGGATAAAATTGATAACGAGGTTGGTAAAATGTCCTATGTAAGTTCTAAAAAATATGGTGCAGCTGTTCAACATTATGTAAAGTTAAATATTATACTACCCTATAAAAATCAAACAACAATTTTTTGACTCGTTCCCACCGTCCCCGGTGGGAATGCATAGAGCACGAAATAAAGAGATAAGGTATCCATTCCAAAGCTGGAGCTTAGGAACGAGTAAAAGTGATTTTTATAAGTGCTTGAAAGCTCATGTTTTAGGGGTTTATTTAGTGGCTCCGGATGCTGGATTCGAACCAGCGACCAAGTGATTAACAGTCGGTTAAAACCCTATTGTCATACTTTCTTAAATCTTTTCAAATGCAATCAAATCCCTAAAATAAGGAGTTTATATAAAATATTCGCTTATCAAATCTTATCATCCTTTTGCAAAAAGAACAATATTGCACGGACTTTCCAAGGACTTAATTAAATGGATTGACCATTCTAATATCAAGATTTTTAAAATCTTTTTCATTTCTAGTTAACAAGACCATATCTTTTACTTGTGATGTAGCACCTATTAATGAATCCATTATTGGCAGAGGCTTTCCAAGTTGTTTTAGCTTTGTATTAACAATTGCCCATTGAAGCATGATCTCAGTATCTATATCAATAATTCTATTTTCAAATCGTACTAGCAAATCATGTTCTAGCCAATATAATAATTTATCTTTTTTTTGTCCATCAGCAAGTTTTTCAACACCTGCCTTAATTTCACCAATTGTAATAACTGATAAATATATATCATTTTCATTCAGAGTTAAAATATAATCAATAACTTTTTGATTGGGAGTTCTCGAGATAAATTCTGAAATGATATTTGTATCTAAAATGTACTTCAAACTGTCACTCTGTCACTATATAGTTCAGACTCTCTTTCAAGTTCAATACCATTCAAAGGACTAGAGCGAAAAAAACTCACTATATCATCTTTTTGTTGAGTTTGTGTATCATCTACTTTTTTTACTTCCAAGTTTTTGATTGGAATATTTTTCAAAAAAAACATAACTTTATCATAAATAGTGTCATTTACATCTAGTTTTATTGTATACATAAAAAACTCCTCATCTTTTTAATAATTATAGCATATATCTCAACCATTAATATTCCACTAATAATCTTGATACACTTTTGCCACTATTGAGCTCTTTGTACCCCATTTGATTATACCCTTTAAGCCGTTTTTTAAAACTTGCTTTGAGCATTGGTACATTTTCATCTACAAAGTCAATAGCCAAACATTGTTGTCCTCGTCTTCCAATTCTTCCTAAGTATTGCACGATTCGTCCTTGATAGGATATCGGCATTGTAAATACAATTGTATCTAAATGAGAAAAATCAATACCTTCTCCAATATAAGTACTTGTAGAGAGTATAATATCTGCTGTGTGTGCTTCTCTTAAAGCTTCTTTTTGAATCTTTGTACCCATTCCTCCATAGAGAAGTGTCGCATCTATCTTTTTGTTTTTTAATCCGTAGTATAAAATATTTAGATGCTCAATTCGTTCGCTTAAAACAAGAAGTTTACGACCTTTTAGTTTTACTATTTCATTAATTATCAAACTATTTCGTGAGTGATCTTCTAGGAGTTCACCAAGTATCATACTGAAATCATCCTCATATGCTTCAAATTGAGTTGCTATAGTTTGAAGTGTATGGATTTGACTTTTATCTCGTTTGACTTCATACACAACATCACCACACTGCATTGACATTATTGGATGCATCCCATCTTGTCTTTTTGGTGTAGCACTGAGTGCTAATACATATTTTCCTCTAAATTTTTTTAGTGGCACCTCAAATGAAATAGCTGGAATGTGATGAGCTTCATCTATCACTATTTGTGAATAATCTTCTATGAGTTCAGGTCTATTTTTGAGTGATTGCAACATTGCCACATCAATATTAGATGTTAATCTCTTTTTACCTTTACCAAGTTGTCCAAAAGCTTTTTTTTCTACCTCAAAATATTCACTGAGCCTCTCAACCCATTGTTCTAGCAAAGTAATTTTATGCACCAAGATAAGAGTATTGACTCTTCTTTTTGCAATGATAGCAGATGCAACTGCTGTTTTACCATATCCTGGTGGTGCGATTAGGAGAGCATAATCATGCTTTAATATTTTATTGTAAGCACTTTTTTGATTATCTCTCATTTTTATAGATAATTTTGGCTTTTCAATTTTTTGTATAAATCGTTTATCTTCTGTTTCTAATATTGCATTGTTTGATTGAAATAGAGACTGCACTTTGTGTGTCAAGCCACGAGGTAAAATGAGATATTTTTCATTTACATCAAAAAGTGAAATGACTCTAGGAGTATTAAAAGTTGATTTTCTAAGATTTTGGCGGATGTAAAATTCTGGATTTGTAAAAGATGCCAATCTTTGTAAAGTATTGATAAGAGTTTTAGATAGCTCTTGTTTCTCAATATAGAGTGCATCATGTAGAATTGCTTGTGTTGATTTAGGAAAGGATAATGGTTTATCTTTTTGTATTTCCCAAGGTATAAGTGTCTCTTGTGTATTTGAATTAGAAATAATATGCTTTTGTAAAATGTTTGATAGCTCATTTGCACTAATTTTTACTATATTTTGTAAAACAGTCCATTGATTAGAATATGGCTGCATCGTATCAATATCTATAAATATCGTTTTATTTTCCATGCGAGAAGTGTATTGTAGAGGAAGAGCTACTAAATTACCGAGTGCATCAGGTGACACAAAATCTTGATTTGGAAACATTCTATCATAACTACTCATATCGATACTAGTTCCAATCTCCATTGCCTTTGTGATGAGAATATCACCTAATTTCCTAGCACTACTTGCCAAAACCAATCTCTCAAAGAAAAACCAAATATGAATACCATTTCCTGATTTTGAGAGTTCTATAAGCGGGGATAGATTAAGTTCTTTTGCAACTTTAACAATAGCTCTTGCATCTTCAATAAAGCCAGCTTTATCTAAATCTATTACTAAAAACTTTGCCATTGTCTGATTGATGACTGCATAGCTTCCAAGTCTTATTTTTCCCTCTAAATGTTGTTGAACTACAGTATCGCTAATTGGAATATAATCTTTACCTCGAAAGGTATATGTCTTAGGAGAGTAGCCTTTTTTAGTACCATCTTTGCTGATCCAATAGAGAGGATAAACATCCTCACGGGTTATGAATAAAGATTTGAAAAGTTGGATTTTTTCTTGTTTTGAAAATGGAGAGAGTTGTTCTATCTGTTTTTTTGTTTGTAGAATTTGTAAATCAACTAATTGTTTCTGAGCTTCTAAGGAAGCTAATTTCAGATGAAGTTCATTTAGCTGATTCATATTGTGTCAGAATTAAAGCTTTTATTGAAAGGACTGTATTATTTTTCCACAAAGCTTGATACAAATTTTTGGTGAACCATTTTTTCAAACAGAACAACATCACCAATAATTTTATCAGCTTGTTTAATCACTTGTGTTTGCTTGTCTGATATAGCCTGCATAGCTTCTTCTATTAATTTTTGTCTATTTTCTTCTCTTAACATTGGGTTCATTTGTTTTGTCATTTTTGAGCCTTATATTCAGGTATTATACTTTCAAATTGTTCATAACTAACATTTTCATAATAGCTACTATCTCTTTTATCAATAACATGTAAAGCAATATTCTGCTCAAACAACTTTTTAATTTGAGCTGTTACACTTCTTGAGTTTACAACACTATTAAAAAAAACATCTTCTGGAACAACTCTATGTGTTACTGATTCTCGTTTTTTTATATATAAAAAGCATTTTTCTAACTCATTATAGATATAGAAAATCTCTATCTTATAATCTTTCTTTAACAATTTTAACATATTTTCCTTAGCTGTTTGCAAATGAGAAAAATTTGAATCAACAATTAAAGAAAGTCCTCTGCTCTTTACAGCTTCATCAAATAAAAACTGCACACCCCAACTTGCAGGCTTTTGAAATAAATCACTATTTTTTCTATCATATCCAACTGGTTTAAAAAATCCCGTATTATATCTATGTCCAGATGTACAAGATTAGCTTCAAACTCAAGAAATTTTTGAATAAATTCTGTTTTACCAACACCACTAGGTCCAGCTGTAAAATATGCAATTTTTTCATCTATTGGATATTTAGAATCAAGATACTGCTCAAAGAGTAGCTCTCTTTTATCTTTTAAATATTGGATTGCTGTTTTTTCAAATTCTTGTGTTGCGTTCATTGATATAAGAGATATTTCATTTTTGAAAGAGGAATATGGTAATCTTTACTGAACCAAGATGACTCCTCTGGTGATGCTTCTATTTTTATAGTATCGAGTGCATATTTTTCTACACTAGAAAAATCTTGCTCTTTATTAAAAAGTTGGCATAAATTTTCAACAGTAAAATGCTTCTTTTTGTTACCTATGGAGTTGTTTACAGTTAAGAGTAACATTGGTTGAAATTTAGTTTGCATCACACACTCCTTATCTTTTTACAATTATAACACATTTAGCTATTTTTTGAGATTATCAAACCTCTTCATATTTTATCAAATTTCCTCTATTTCCCTGTATAAGGGAAGCAACAGCTTTTTTTACTTTACCATTACTAGCAATAAACTATAAATATTATTGTATGACAAATTCTGTAAAGTATACACCTCGAACTTTTCCATTATGAATGATAGAATTAAGAGCATCTTGAATTTGCTTAGATATTTTTCGTTTTCCTTTTTTAGAAGAAATTTCTTCTAGTGTTTTGGAAGTTAAAATTCTAATAATTCTATCTCTAATTACAGGTAAGTTTAAATCAAGTTCTAAACTAACCTCTTTGCCACTTAATTCAAGAGAAAGTGTGGCTTTTAAATATCTCCTACCAACATCAGTTTTAAAATTCACAATAAAACTATCTAATGAATAAAGAATATTGGTATCATTAGATTTTTTTAAAGCTTTACAATCTTTAATAATGTTTTCTTTACTTTTTTCTTCTATTGAATTAAAACCTTTTTCTTTTTCTAGTTTTAAATCTGACATCTTTCTCACATGTGGTTCTATTTCATAAAAGAATAAATTTCCAACTGTTTGTGGATAGTTTCGTATTACAACCTGATGTGATGAATCTGAATCTAATAATTTAATAACATCATAATCTATTTCGGTATTAAATAATGTACCAGATAATGATATTTCTATTGTAGCATGACAACTTCGATTTTGTGTTTCTTTATTTATATTTTTATTATAAATATTATATATTCTGGATGTAAATTGAATGTTTTTCTGCTGTTTTTGAAGAATGTCTTTAATAATTCTTTTGTTTGACTTGGAGTTACATTCCATATAACTTTCAGAGGAACAACCAGCTAATAGATACAATACAAAGAATATAGTTGAAATAATTTTTATCATCTAAAGACCTTTTACTTAAGATTAGCAAAATTTTAACATTAATTAATTAATAGTAGTTAGGGGAAAATTAAGAAATCCATTTCTTCATTTTTTAAAATGGCTCCGGATGCTGGATTCGAACCAGCGACCAAGTGATTAACAGTCACCTACTCTACCGCTGAGCTAATCCGGATTGTGTTGATAGGGCGAAATTATACTTTATGATCTTTTAAATGTCAAGTATTTTAAAGCTCTTTTAGCGTTTTCTTGTAAGATTTTCTTTTGGAATGAGGAACTCTAAAAAGCCGACTTGCTTTTTAAGTATTTTTCCTTCATCGATGAGCTTATATAGTCTTGTGATACTTGCTTCATCAAAAAGGAGATTGATGTCATCCATGGTTAATGGTCTTTTGTCGAGGGTGTTTAGTATCTCATCTTCTAAATACTCGGAGTTGTTTGGCTCTGCATGTGTACGAGAAGCTATATGGATAGGTAATGAACTATCAAATAGTAGGGAAGCCTCATGAAGTTCCTTATAGCTTATGCCAGTTACAGGATAAGCTGGAGGTCTGTCAATAGTACCAAGATCAATTCTGTGGGCTTTTATGTTGAGTAAGGCTTTGTTTAATTTCTTAATCTCACTTTCAGAATCATTGAGGGTATGAACAAAGAGTATCTCTATAAAGAGTTTTCCTGTATAAACTTTGGAAAAATCTTGAACTTTTTTCACTATCTCTTTGATCTCGATCTTAGAGTGGGGTCTATCTATTTTTTTAAATACATCTTCGCTTATGGCATCAAGAGAGAGTTTGACTTGATCGAATTTAAGGAGTGTATTGAAAGTTTTTTCATGAATGAGTGTTGCACTATTTGTAAGGATGAGTGTTTGAGTTGTCCCTTTAAGCTGATCTATCTCATCTATGAGCTTATCTAGGTGCGAGTAGAGTGTTGGTTCACCATTTGCAGTGAGGGTGATAACATCTATGTTTTCATCTAGATGCTCTTTAAGCTGCGAGATGATGAGTTCAACTGTTACTGTATTTATCTGAGCTGTCATAGTGGGGGTAGGTGCTAGTTCACAGTAAAGACAATCAAAATTACATTGCTTAAGAGCAGGGGAGAGGTCTATACCCAAAGAGGTGCCAAATCTCCTTGAATTTATAGGACCAAAGATAGTATTCATAACTCAGCTTACTTTTTAGATACTCTTTGACACTCTTTAACAAAGTGAATAGCATTTTCAACAGGTACATCTGGAAGGATACCGTGACCAAGATTGAAAATATGTCGCTTCCCTTGCATAGTTTCTTGAATGACTTCTATACATTGAGTTGTTGCTTCTTTTGAGTAAAGACGGCAAGGCTCCATATTTCCTTGAAGGACATATTTGTCTCCAAGTCTCTCTTTGGCAAATGCCATAGGAGTTGACCAATCTACACCTAACACATCAAAGTTTCCATATACTTTATCTAAAAATGCAGGAACCCCTTTTGGAAATATAATAATAGGGATATGTGGATATTTTTCTTTAAGATACTCCGCAATCTCAATCATATATTTCCAAGAAAATTCATCATATTTACCAGGCTCAATAGCAGAAGCCCAACTATCAAAAATCTGCACTACATCAATGCCTGCTTGAATCTGTTTTTCCATGTAGAGTTTAACAACTTCTGTTACTTTTGCAAGAATACTATGGAGTAGTTCAGGGTTAGAATAGAGCATCTTTTTACAAACATTGTAAGTTTTTGTCCCTTCACCCTCTATCATATATGTTGCAAGAGTCCAAGGTGCTCCTGTAAAACCAATAAGTGCAGTTTCACCACCACGCTTATTTAAGTCTTCTTTGATGAGTTTAATCGTATCATAAACATAAGTAAGTTTACTTGCAGCTTCATCACCACCTATAAGTCTATCTATATCTGCTTGTGTTTTGATGGGGTCAGAAAACTTTGGACCTTCACCTTTTACAAAACTAAGATCCATCCCCATCTCATCTGGAACAACCAAAATATCCGAAAAGAGTATGGCTGCATCTACACCAACAGCATCAAGAGGTTGAAGAGTTACTTCACAAGCCTTTTTAGGGTCATGACATAGATTTAAAAAATCCCCAGCTTCCGCTCTTACTTTCATATATTCTGGAAGGTATCGCCCCGCTTGTCTCATCATCCAAACTGGTGTATATGGAGTCTCTTTTCCAAAACATGCATCAACAAATATTTTACTCATTTAAAACCTTTTTATAATTTTTCTACTGAAGAACTGACTAAAGAACAGTCAAACTGATATTTCAAAGTATAGCATATCTAATCTACTTTCATATTGTCTATGCTCAACTTTTTTGAAATATTTTATCTTTATTTTATTTTTTTTCTTGCATCTCTATGAACTTTTGGGCAATGCGTACAGCATTTGTAGCTGCACCAACTCTAAGGTTATCAGCTACTACAAAAAGATGTAATATCTTTTTATCATAATTGTCATTACGGATACGACCTACAAAAGTTTCATTTTTATCTATGGCAATAGATGGCATCGGATAAAGTTCTTCTTCTGGTTCATCTAAAATCACAATATTAGGAGCTTTTGCAAGAACTTCTCTAGCTTCATCAGCATTTACTTCCTGCTCAAAGCTCAGTGTTAAAGCTTCAGCATGACCCCTTAAAGTCGGTACACGGACACAAGTTGCACTAAGAGGAATCTCTCTATGCATTATCTTGGTAGTCTCATTGACCATCTTCATCTCCTCTTTTGTATAGCCATTTTCTGTAAATAGATCAATCTGAGGAATAACATTAAGAGCTATTTGTTGATTAAAAGCTTTGTGTTCACTCTCATCAAGTTTAAAAGCAAAAAAGTCTTGCATCTGATGAACAAGCTCTTCCATAGCACTCTTACCTGCACCGCTTGTTGCTTGGTATGTCGCTACATCTACACGAGTAAGAGTGTATTTTGTATCAAGTGGTTTGAGGGTTTGTACCATTTGAATAGTTGAACAGTTGGGATTTGCGATAATGCCTGTCTTGTTCCATAGAGCTATATCTTCAGGATTTACTTCTGGCACAACAAGTGGAGTGTCTGCATCCATTCTAAAGTGAGAGGTGTTGTCTATCACTACAGCTCCTGCTTTTACGCACGCTGGTGCGAACTCTGCACTTACACTTCCACCTGCTGAAAATAGAGCTATCTCTATATTTTCTTGTTCAAAGATCTCTTTTGTAAGCTCTTTGATGATCAGATCCTTCCCATCAAACTCTACAGTTTTTCCAGCACTTCTGGATGAGGCAAGTGCAATTACTTTTGCATAAGGAAAATCGATCTCTGATAAGATTGTGAGTATCTCTTCACCAACCGCTCCATTTGCTCCAACAACTGCTACATTATATTTTTTCATTTTCTTCCTTATGTATTTTATTTTACTGCACGGGACTCAAGGTGTAGAGATGCTACACCTATCTCATTGCTATCACTTAGTATGGTGGCTCTCTCAACTACAGAGATAAGCTCACGGATATTCCCAGGCCATCCATAGCTGAGCATCATCTCTTTTGCTTGTGTACTAAAAAATTTGGCTTCAAAACCATATTTTTTACAGTTTATTTTTAGTGAAGCTTCTGCTATCTGGAGTATCTCATCTTTTCTTTCTTTGAGTGAGGGGATGTTGAGGGGGATAGTGTTGAGTCTATAATATAAATCATCACGAAATTCACCCTTTTTAATTTTATCATTTAAGTTTGCATTTGTAGCAGATATTATGCGGATATCTATCTTGATGCTCTTAGATGAGCCAAGTCTTCGTACCTCTTTTTCTTGTAAGGCACGAAGAATTTTAGCTTGTACATTGTATGGCATCTCACCTATCTCATCTAAAAATAAAGTCCCACCATTTGCCAATTCAAATTGACCAGCTTTGGCTTCACTTGCATCGGTAAATGCCCCTTTTTCAAAACCAAAAAGTTCACTCTCTATGAGTTGCTCAGGAATCGCTGCCATGTTGATAGCAACAAAAGGTTTTTTAGCTCTTGGAGAGTTTTGGTGAATATAGTTGGCAAAAACCTCTTTACCAACACCACTTTGACCTAAGAGCAAGATGCTTGCATCTGTTTTACTTACTTTGTCTGCAATACGAAGAGCTCCTTCTAATGCTTTTGATGTTCCTAAAAAACCAGTAGTATCTTTTTTCTTTGAAGATTCTTTTGTTGCAGATTTTTGTAAAGTTTGTATTTTGTCTTCTCTTTTGATGGCATTGATAAGAGTATCAATATCAAAAGGTTTCAGGAGAAAATCTTTGACACCAAGGTGTATAGACTCTATGGCACGATTGAGCGTAGCATTACCTGTCATGATGATCACTTCGTATCTACCACCGAGTTCTTTGATGAACTCTATCCCATCCATCTTAGGCATGTTTATATCTGTAATGATAAGATTAAATGTATCATCAAGTTTTTTAAGGGCATCTGTAGCATTTTTAAATGTTACTACTTCATATTCTTTGAAATCTCCCATAGAGATCTCAAGAGATTTTCTCATGTTGATATCATCTTCAACGATTGCAATTTTCACATTGAGCCCTTATTTTAAAGGGGCAATTCTAGCAAAATTATCATTAAAATCGACTTTGAAGCATTTTGTTTTAAGGGTAAGTATCGTAGTGGACTTATTTTGAGCGTTTATTGTTTCTTCATTATGTTGCACATCTAAACCAAGTTTATGAATATAATCAATAAATATTTCATAATTTAAAGAGATGATTTTAGATAAGTTTTTTGAGCCATTACTTTCGAGTTGAAGCGGTTCATAACTAGTACCACTACATTTTTTCATAGCGTGTGAAATCATAAGTGATTCATTGTAAAGCGAAGCATCTTTTACTACATATCTATAAGAGATGAGATATTCACTAGCACTCAGTGACAGTGAATACAAAAGTATTATTGAGCAAAGTCTGTGCGAGAAATAGTGATTTCCATTTCTACTTCGCATAATCCCTCTTTAAAAGTTGTTTCAACAATATTTGCATTTCTTATCATTGCCTGTACTGATGTTCTTATAGTTGATCTTTTAACCATCATATTTTTAATGAGATCTTGTCCCTCAATCCTAACACCTCTTACTCTCTCAGCAATCAGCCTATAAGCATCTGCAACAGCAGCTCTTTTAGCTAACGCATAGGCTTGTGCTGGTGAAAAAGTATTCATCGGTGCTACCCCTTGACCTACTACACTAATAAATAACTCTTCCTCACCTTCTAAAAGAGGCTCAACGCTTTGATCTTGAGTATTGCATACTGGAGATTCTACTATTTTAGGCGTTTGTCTATCACTAGCTACTTGTTCAATAATGATTGATCCATTTGTATCTTTAACGACTTGAAAAGTCTCAAAGCTTAGTAGAGCAGTAGCACTAAAAAGTAATGCAATGAGTAAACGGTTCTTCATGCTTAGTCCCTTAATCTTGTCTTATTAAGAGGGACTAAGCAAAAGTTATTCCATCTCTGAAGTCTTTTCATCTTCCTCATCTTCTTTAGGCTGTTTAGGGCATCTCGAAACTGAAGCTACCTCATCACCTTTGACAATGTAAACACCAGAAGTGTTACGACTTGACTTAGAGATAGTTTGCATATCTACACGGATCATCTTACCAGCTTTAGTAAGTGCCATCATATCCATCTCCCCATCGACCATTAAGCATCCAACAACATATTTACCAGTTTTTGCAGTCATTTTCATAGCAATAACACCAGACCCACCACGGTTTGTCAAGCGGTATTCACCAGCATCTGTCCGCTTACCGATACCTTTTTCAGCGATAACTAAAATCTCTTGTCCATCATCACGAATGATGTTTGCATCGATAACTTCATCTTCATCATGCTTGAACTTGATACCTCTGACACCACGAGTGCTTCTACCTTGGTCACGAGTTTTGCTTATCTCAAATTTGATGCACTGACTCATTTTAGTCATGATAAAAAGATACTGGATATCTTGATCTGCAATTTTTGCAGTGATGAGGCTATCCTCTTCATCAAGAACAATAGCTTTTACGCCATTGCTTCTAATGTTACTAAATTCACTAAGATTTGTTCGTTTTACGACACCATTTTTGGTAAAGAAAACAAGTGATTTCATCTCTGAGAAATCTGTAGTAGGGATGATAGACTGAATCTTTTCATCTTGTTGTAAGTTTACAAGGTTTACAACTGCCTTACCTTTTGCAGTACGACTTCCTTCTGGAATACGATAGACTTTCAACCAATGCAGTTGTCCACGGTCAGTAACAAAAAGTAAAGTATCATGTGTATTACAAGTAAAGAAGTTTTCAATAAAGTCATCTTCATAAGTAGTCACAGCAGTCTTACCCTTACCACCTCGTCTTTGTTTTTCATACGAAGCAAGTGGCACGCGTTTGATGTAACCACGGTGAGTAATAGTAACTACCATAGGTTCATTAGGGATCAAATCTTCTATATCAATATCATCATAATCATCTTCTATATCAGTTCTTCTTTTGTTTGTATAAGTAGCTGATACCTCTTCAAACTCTTCACCTATAATGCCATGAAGCACATCTTCACTTTTTAGGATGGATTCTAGATAAGTGATAAGTTCTTGAAGCTCTCTAAGCTCATTCTCGATTTTTTCACGCTCTAGCCCAGTGAGTTTTCCAAGACGCATATCAACGATACTTTGTGCTTGGATCTGAGAGAAGTCAAAATTAGAAACAAGATTGTCTCTTGCATCTTCTATGTTTGTACTTGCTTTGATAACCTTGATAATCTCATCAATGATATCAAGAGCTTTTTTAAGACCTTCTAAGATGTGAGCGCGTGCTTTTGCTTTTTCTAAGTCAAAAATTGTTCTACGAATAATGATAGTTTTTCGGTGATTGATAAAGTGTTTTAAGATATCTATAATTCCAAAAATTCTAGGTTCTTGGTTGAGGATAGAGAGCATGATAATACCAAAAGTATTTTGCATGCTAGTTTGCTTGAAAAGGTTATTTAACACTATCTCACTCATGGCATCTCGTTTAAGCTCTATAACAACACGCATACCATCGCGGTCAGATTCATCACGAACTTCACTTACACCCTCTATCATCTTTTCTCTTACAAGATTTGCGATGTTTTCTATGAGGCGTGCTTTGTTGACTTGATATGGAAGTTCATCTATAACAATGACCTCTTTTTTAGCTTTTTGTTCTATGTGAGTCTTTGCACGGATTTTGATACGACCACGACCTGTTTCGTATGCATCCATAATCCCTTTTTTACCAAAAATGATACCACCCGTTGGAAAGTCAGGAGCTGGAACATGTTCCATAACCTCCGCTAAAGTGATGTTCGGGTTCGCTAAGAGAGCTTTGAGTGCATTCATAATCTCTATGGGGTTGTGTGGCGGTATATTTGTAGCCATACCAACAGCAATCCCAGATGAACCGTTGATAAGTAGATTGGGAACACGAGTTGGCATAACATCCGGCTCTTTTGTAGTCCCATCGTAGTTGTCTATCATGTTGACTGTATTTTTTTCTAAATCTTTGAGAAGTTCACCAGCATATTTTGTCATACGCGCTTCAGTATATCTCATAGCAGCCGCATTGTCACCATCTATAGAACCGAAGTTTCCTTGACCATCTACAAGTTCCATTCTCATAGAGAAGTCTTGAGCCATACGAACTAGTGCATCATAAACTGCTGTATCCCCATGTGGATGGTATTGACCAATAACATCACCAACGATACGCGCAGATTTTTTGTACTTAGCACCCGCTGAGAGATTGAGTTTGTCCATCGCGTAAAGGATTCTTCTGTGAACAGGTTTAAGACCATCTCTTACATCGGGAAGTGCACGCCCGACTATGACACTCATTGAGTAGTCGAGGTAGCTGTCTTGAAGGGTTTTTTCTATATTTATAGATTGAACATTGTCGTTATTTAGCAAATCGCTCATTTATACACCTAAAATTAAAATTTTCATATGGTATCTGAATATCCCTTAAGTAATTTTAATATGCAATATGTTTTTTGTAAGTTTATAGAAATAAAAATAGATGTATAATTGCAACAATAAAAATAAAGGATACAGTCAATGAAAAAAGTTATTATATTTATGAGTGTTATTGTCGCATTGTTTTTTAGTGCATGTACACAAGAAACACAAAATAAACTTGGGCGTTCTTTGCAAAACTGGACAGGGACGGATGGTGTTTTAGACATCTACATGGGAGAGAAACTTGTTCAGCGTTTTATCAAGATAGATAAACTCTCTACGGCAGAGGCTACTCAGGGCAATTCATCAAGGACATATCGTTACGGGTATGGTTATTTGGACAAAAATTTTAACTATAAAGTGGATAAGGGCGAAAAAAAACTTTATTTTGAAATCAGTGATTATGCTACCCCTTATATCTTTTATGATAACCCCGGGGCTGAGTAGTTGGAGCTCTTAGAACTTTTTAAAAAACTTATCGAGACAAAAAGTGAAACTCCAGATGATGGGGGATTACTTGATTTTGTACAAACATATTTACCTGAGTTTACTCCTGTTCGACTAGATATAAATCAAACAAAAAATCTTTTCATTTACAAAAAGTTTAGTGAGGGGGAGCATCTATGTTTTGCAGGACATGTAGATGTTGTTCCTGCGGGAGACAATTGGGTTACAAATCCATATGAGTTAGTTCAAAAAGATGGCTATCTTTATGGTCGTGGCACACAGGATATGAAAAGTGGCTTGAGTGCATTTATCCAAGCTGTGAGTGAGGTAAAGGAGTTTCAGGGGACACTCTCCTTACTTCTTACCTCTGATGAAGAGGGTGAAGCTATTGATGGCACCGTAAAAGTCTTAGAGCATCTCAAAGGGATAGACTTTTTACCTGATGCAGTTGTGGTTGCTGAGCCAACTTGTGAAGATGCTTTTGGTGATGCTCTCAAAGTAGGTAGACGAGGTTCTATCAATGGGTATGTAACTATAAAAGGTAAGCAAGGTCATGCTGCATATCCTGAGAAGGCTATCAACCCTATTCATAATCTTGCAAAAGTGTTGGGTGATATGGCAGGGGTAAACATAGATGATGGGGATGCGTTTTTCTCCCCTTCAAAGTTTGTTATAACAGATATCCGAAGTGGTATGGAAGTGACCAATGTCACCCCAAATGAACTTAAGATGATGTTTAATGTCCGTAACACCACACTTACTACACAAAAAGAGGTTACACTCTTTGTCCAAAAACATCTCAGTGGCTTAGACTATGAGCTAGAATTAACACAGGGTTCATTCCCTTTTAGAACAAATGCTGATTCTAAAATACTCCATCATATTGGTGAGGCTATCTTTAAAGTCACTGGTATAAAACCCAAACATTCAACTGCTGGTGGTACAAGTGATGCCCGTTTTGTCGCTCAGTATGGGATAGATGTTATAGAGTTCGGTGTAAAAAATGATACAATACACGCAGTAGATGAGCGAACTACCAAAGATGAGCTGGTTGGGCTTTATGAGGTATTTTGCGAACTTATTAGGTCGTGGAAATAGGAAGAATTATGAAAAAAATTATGATATTATTGGTGTTAGTTGTTTCACTTTTTGGTGGTGAGATTAATTGGTCTGAAGATTTTGAGACAGCTTTAGTTGAGGCTAAAAAAGAGCACAAAGATATATATGTATTTATCTCAAGTACATCATGCCCTTGGTGTGCAAAATTTGAGCGAGAGGTGCTGAGTAACGATAAAGTCATTAAGGCATTAGAAAAAGACTACATCGTAGTGCATCTCATCAAAGAGATGGATGATATCCCCAAAGGTTATTCTGCAAGGGTAATTCCAAGACACTATTTTGCTGACTCTAATGGTAAAGTTTTCTATACATTTGCAGGCTATTATGATAGTAATGATTTTTTATCTACATTAGATGAAATCAAAGAAGAAAAAAATGATAAAGAAGCAGAGTAAATCTTTTTCTTTTCCGGCTAAACTTTACAATGTAAAGTTTGCTCGTCAAAGAGATTTACACTATTAAAAAAAGGAAAAAAAGATGAAGTTCATACAAACAAATAAAGCACCCTCAGCAATAGGCCCATACTCCCAAGCAGTAGTAGCAAATGGCATGGTTTACACATCAGGTCAAATAGCACTGACTCCAGAGGGAGTGATGCTTGAAGATGATGTAGTCGTTCAAACTAAGCAAGTTTTAGCAAATCTTCAAGCTGTTTTAGAAGAAGCAGGAAGTTCAATGGGTCAAGTTGTAAAGACAACTATCTTTATAGCTTCTATGGATGACTTCGTTACTATCAATGAGATCTATGAAACTGCTTTTAGTTCACACAAACCAGCTCGTGCAACTGTCGCTGTAAAAACCCTCCCTAAAAATGCCCTTGTTGAGATAGATGCAGTAGCTTTAGTATAAAATTCAATTATAAATCTTTATGTAAAATTAAGCTTAAGTTTAATAGAATAAATTTTTAATTGACCGACGGTCAGTCATTTCAAATAAGAGAGCATAAAAGGAGACCTTTTGGCAATCATAGTAGATAAGGTTCAAAAGAGAAAAGATATAGCTCTTGCATGTAAAGAGATGTTTTTTCAAAATGGCATCAATGATTTGACTATTGCACAAATCGCAAAAAAAGCTGGAGTTGGCAAGGGTACTATTTATGAGTATTTTAAAAATAAAGAGGATGTTGTTTTTGAAATAGTCAATATACTTATCCAAGAACGCAATATAGTAGTTGAAAAGGAACTTGCTAAAGTTACAACTACGAAAGAAAAGATTAAACTCTTCTCACAATTTTTTTATAGTCCAGAAGATGCAGAGATTCGGCAACTTTATAAAGAGGCCATCTCTATCATTTTAGCAAATCCTAACTCAGAGATGATCGCTTTTCAATCAGATTGTGTCAGTGGTTATTTCCAATGGTTTGAACTCCTTATAGAAGAGGGGATTCAAAAGGGTGAATTGAGAGAAGATGCCAAAGAGTTCTCTCGAGGTTTATTTGCCCTCTCGGAGGGTATCTTTATCAAGAGTCAGGTGACACATATCTATGATGATGTAGAGTTAGAGATACATAGATTTTTAGATGCACTATTTAATTTACTGGAGGTGAAAAAATGATAAAATATTTAGTTTTATTATTGCCGTTATATATATATGCTCAAAGTTTAAAGTCTTTACTTGATTATGCAGCTTCAAGTAATGAACTTATAATGTCAAAAACTCTTAGTAGTAAAGCAAAGCAAAGTAAAGTAAAGTCTAGCGAAAATGATCTGTTTCCTACCGTTGATCTTGGTGGATATTATCAACGCAAGGATAAACCTTCACCTTTTAGAAGTGGTACTACCTATTCTGAGTATGCAAAAGTATCTTATGATGTTTACACTGGTGGTAAAAAAACAAATACTATCAAGCAAAAAGAAAATGAGTTCAAATCTAGTATGTTTGATCTTGCTGCAACAAAAAAATCTATAGAGTTAGCCATTGTACAAGACTTTTATAACATTAAAAGTGCCGAGTCAAAGCTTCTTGCGAGAGAGGAAGCATCTCGTGCAGTAAAAGCACAGCTAGAAAGGATGCAAAAGTTTTTTAAGGCATCTTTAGCAACAAGTGATGATGTAGATAGATTGCAATCTGCATATGATTCAAATGTATATATTATAGAATCTTTAAAGTTTAAGATACTTTCTCTCAAAAAATCACTTGAACTGAAAGTGGGTAAAAAGATAGATGCACTAGATGGGTCAGTGTTTAAAAAGATAGATAGTGATGAAGCGTATGAATTTGATGCTATTAAGTCTCTAAAAGCTAAAAAACAATCTATTGTAAATGCTTCAGCGATTATAGAGAGCTATTATTATCCACAGGTAAGAATAGAAGATTCATATAACTTTTATGGGTATAAGGACAAACCTTATATACTTGGTCATCCAATCAATCTAATATATAAGCAAAATACAGTGATGGCTACGCTTAACTTTCGAGTGTTTGATTTTGGTGTTCTAAGTGAAGCAAAAAAGGCAACAGTTCTTGAAGCAGATGCCTTAAATAAGCAGATAATTTATCAAGAAAAAGAGCAAGTGTATCAACAAGAGCTTGCTGTTCATAGGATTAAAACAGCAAAGCTTAAGATCAAAAGTGCAAAAAGTGCACTTAAAGCGGGAGAGAGTGCTCTAAAGAGCATCACACAAAAGTATAATTCTGGGATAGTAGATAATGTAGTGTATCTGGATGCCCTTAGTGCCAAAACAGAAGCAAAATCTACATATAAAGAGGCGTTAAACAATTTAGAATTAGCGTATGCACTTTATTATTATTACAATGCAAAAAAATTAGGAGAGTATTTAAGTGAATAAGATAATTATAGGACTCATAGGATTGGTTTTTAGTTTAAGTGCATCAGAGATTTATGCGACATTTAACATCGAAGCATCTCGTAGTGCAGATTTGGCATTTAATGCAGGTGGCATCGTTAAGGAAGTAAATTTTGATATAGCAGCAAAGGTAAAAAAAGGTCAACTTTTAGCTGTCTTGTCAAATGCAGATAAAAAAGCAAACTTACAGAGTGCAATCACTGTACTGAAATTTGCAAAAAAAGATTATGATAGACAGCTCAAGGTGAGAAAACTGATAGATGAGAGTAAATTTGACATATATGCTTTTAAATTTGAAAATGCAAAAAATCAACTTGCTTTTCAAAAAGCAATTTATGATAAAACATTTTTACGCGCACCTTTTGATGGGGTTATCTACTATAAAGATATAGAAATTGGCGATACAGTAAGCGGTGTTTCACTCAAAACTGTTTACAAGATTCAATCCCAAAGAGAGCGAAAACTTGTTTTGGAGTTTGATCAAAAATATTATCAACAAGTAAAGGTCGGTGATCTTTATAAATACAAAATAGATGGTGATGAACGAGAACAACAAGGGGTTATTTATAAGATCTATCCATCTGCAAATGCAAACAATAGAAAAATTCAAGCTGAAGTAAAAACAAAAGATTTTGTAGTGGGTCTTTTTGGTGATGGGTATATCTTTAGCTCGGGTTCAAAGTAGCAAATCATGTATAAATACGCAATAAATAAACCCATTACTACTTTGATGTATGTTATGACCTTAGTGATCTTTGGTTTGATGAGCTACAAGACAATGCCCTCAGCTCTTTACCCAAATATCGACTTCCCTCTTGTTACCATAAAAACTATCTATCCAGGAGCGGAAGCATCTACTATAGAGTCTCAAGTGACAGACAAGATAGAAGAAGCAGTTTCTAGTATAGGTGGAGTAGATAGCATCATATCTAGTAGTAGCGAGAGTGTAAGTGTTGTAACCGTAAAGTTTTTTCTAAAACGCGATATTAATGAAGCAACAAATGATGTTAGAGATAAGGTCTCTGCTGTTTTATTGCCTAAAAATGCAAAAGCACCGCTCGTAAGTAAGCTCGATATTGGGGGAGCTTCTATCATCAACATCTTTTTAACTGCTAAAAATGATAGCATCAAAAACTTGATGGTTTTTGCAGATGAAAAAGCAAAACCTAAACTGCAAAAGATTCTGGGTGTTGGTGGTGTAAAGATTATTGGTTATAGAGATAGAGAGATAAAAATCTTTCCAAACCCTCGTCTTTTAAATAAATTTGGTATCACAGTAAATGAACTTAACAATATAATCAAAATTGAAAATATCAAGATAGGTGGTGGAAAACTCATCACTAAAACACAAGAGTTTATCCTAAAAACACGCTCTGATGCTCTCAGTATTGGTGAGCTTGAAAACATCAAAATCAAAGATGAGATAAGGCTTAAAGATATAGCGGTTGTTAAAGACACCCTGAGTGATGCTAAAAGCTATGCTTCTTATGATGGTGTAGAAGGCGTAATGATGGAGGTGCAAAAAATCTCTGGCACAAACACCATAGAGATAACCAAAAGAGTAAAAGATATAGTGCCTGCTTTACAAAAACTCGCTGGAGATAGGTATGAAGTAAAAGTCCTCAATGACACTTCACCATTTATCATTCATTCTTTAAAAGATGTGCAGTTTGACCTTATCTATGGAGCTATCCTTGCTGCCCTCATAGTTTTTGTTTTTCTGAGAAATATGACCATCACTTTAGTCTCTGCACTCTCTATCCCTGCCTCTATCATGGGGACTTTTGCTTTGATGGATTTTATGGGGTTTGAGCTTAACAAGATGACACTTATTGGGTTGACACTCGCTATTGGGATTATCATAGATGATGCTATTGTTGTGATTGAAAATATCTACAAAAAGATGGAAGCGGGGATGGGTAAAGTTGAAGCTGCAGTTGAGGGTACTAAAGAGATGGCATTTACCATTATGGCTATCTCAGCAATGCTTTTGGCAGTTTTTATCCCCGTCTCTATGATGAGCGGGATAGTTGGAAAGTTCTTTGAGTCCTTTGCGATGACTGTTGGTTTTGCTATCATCATCTCTTACTCTATCGCTTTGAGTTTTATCCCAAGTTTAAGTGCGAGGGTGCTACACAAGGGGGAGAGTAGGTTATACAATATAACAGAGCCCGTTTTTGTACTCCTTGAGAAAATATATGAAAAAACTTTAAAGTTAGTATTGAGATTTAAAGTAATAACTCTTATCTTTGTGTTTTTAGTATTTTTTGGTTCGCTCAGTCTTTTTCCTAAAAT
>JALUXP010000015.1 GCA_027013295.1 Sulfurimonas sp. | reverse complement strand
AAGATGCACAAGAGAGTTCACAAGTAGAGATAAAAGCAGATGAGATTAATGGTGTCGCAGTAGTAGTTGAAGAGTTGCCAAGTGGGGACATCAAAGAGAAAATTGATGCGCTTAAAAATGCAAATGAAAAGCTTTGTGCGATGCTCTTTCAAGTCAAAGGTGACAAGGTTCTCATCGCTGCAGGTGTGAAAAATGCAGATGCAAAAGCTGGGGATTGGATCAAAAAAATTGCTCCTATCCTTGGTGGCGGTGGCGGTGGTCGACCAGACTTCGCTCAAGCAGGTGGAAAAGACAAGTCAAAGTTGCCAGAGGCAAAAGAGGAAGCTTTAGCTTTTATTACTGAGGTGTTATCATAATGGCTGAATTTTTCTTAGAAAACAAAACAATCATAGTCTTTTTACATGTAATCTCAGCAGTTGTGTGGGTAGGTGGTATGATAGCTATGCGTTATGCTGCGCATCAGTCATTTTTACAGATCGAGTCTCCAGGACAGAGACTTGAGCGAATCGCTTATGGACTCAAACGACTTTTTAGCATTGTACTTCCTTTTGTGATTTTACTCATCATAACAGCAGTTATAATGCTCAAAGGATATGACCTTTCTCATACTGATTTTGCTCCACTAGGACATGCAAAAGAGGGTATATGGTCGATTATGTTTATCAACCTTATCGTGATGATAAAAAGAAGAAATCGAGCCGAGAGAGCCTTGGGAGATTCTGATGTGATGTTAGCAAAAACTCAGTTGGAGTTCATAGGAAAGTATCAAGTTCCAGCGAACATCATCTTAGGTGTCATCGCTATCTTTTTAGGTACTTATCTCTCTTCAAATATCTAATGTCCAATATTGCCCTAGTGGAAGTGGGAAAAAATATAAAAAGTGCTATACAACTAAAACTGAGGCTAAATTTTAATCTTTTTTTCATTGAAAAATGTGTATAATATTTAACAATTATATATATTAGATTGTGATGGAGTTTGAATGAAGTTTATTTCATTAAGTACAAAGTTAAACATTGCAGTATCAGCTGTCTCCTTAGTTTCAATATTTATCGGTTTTGTAGTGCTTTTTAATTATCTGCAAGATATAAAAACTGATGTATATACTCAAACACAAAATTCACTCATACAAAGTGCCAACGAAAAGATAGCTGCTAAGATGCGTATAGGGATAACTAATGCCATCTCCATAGCTAATGATGCAAGGATAAAAAAAGCACTTAAAACAGGCAAAAGAGAAGAAGCTATAGAGTCTCTTAAAGATATATCTGCTACCATGAAAGCATATACAAACTTTCATAACATCAAAATTCATCTTCATACAAAAGAGAATATATCGTTTTTAAGAAACTGGAAAATAGATAAATATGGAGATGATTTAAGTTCATTTCGAGATTCTGTTGTAGCTGTCAATAAAACTCATAAACCAATAACAACTTTTGAAGCAGGTCGAGCGGGGCTTCTGCTAAGAGCAATCATCCCAGTCACCGATAGTAACAATACTTACCTAGGTTCTTTAGAATTTATCCAAGGCATTAACTCCATTGCCAAATCCTTTGATGAGCAAAAAGTTGGATTTTTACTATTGATGAAGCAAAAAGTGCAAAGTAGTATTACAAAAAGAGATGATTTTGCATTTAATAAGAATCAAAAATTTCAAGATTACATCATCTCACAAAAGTATCTTAACAAAGATTTTTTAGCAGATGCACAGCATCTAGATATGATGAAGTTATTTCAAAATGGTTATCTTGTGAGTAAAAACTATTTTTACACTTTTATAAAAATAAAAGATTTCCAAGATAAAAACTTAGGCATTGCACTCCTCGCAAAACCACTCTCTCTTGTCAATAGTGCTATTAGTGGAGCAAAAACTTTGATCTATATGGCACTACTTGGTATATTTGGGATGATGTTAGTGATTGCAATTGTTTTGATGGGAGCGATTAGAAAATTGGTCATAAGCCCACTTTTAACATTTGAAAAGAGTCTGGATGATTTCTTTTTATTTTTACAAGGCAAAAAAGACTACACTGACCCTATTAAGATTGATACAAATGATGAGTTTGGAGAGATGGCAAAATCTCTTGAGGAAAACATAGCTGTAAGCGCAAAACTCCATGAAGAGATCAATGAACTCAACACAAACCTTGAAGAAAAAGTAGTAGAAAAAACACAAAAAGTGACGACTCTTTTAGACAATGCAGGGCAGGGATTTTTATCTTTTAGTTGTGATTTGATTATAGATGAGGAGTATTCAAAAGAGTGCATCAAGCTTTTAGGTGATGATTTGGCTGGAAAATATATCCCTGATATTCTATTTTCACAAAATGAGACAAAGCAAAAGTTTTTTCAAAAGACAATTATAGAAGCGTGTCGTATCGATGTGCCTTTAGTACAAAAGTCCATTCTCTCACTACTTCCTAATGAGATAATTTTAAACAGAAGAGCTTTGAAACTAAGTTATAAAATACTTAAAAATAAAAAACTGATGCTCATTATCACAAATATTACAGCACAGAAAAAGCTTGAGAAGAAGATAAAAAAAGAGCAAGAAGTTTTAAAGATGATTGTAGAGATAGTAAGTGAGAGTGACTCTTTTTATGATGCTGTACGAGATTATGGACTGTTTGTAAAAAACTATAGAGATTATGTGAACAGTTCTAAAACATCCCTTCATAACATAAGCGACATCTATAGAGTTGTCCATACTTTTAAAGGGACCTTTTCTCAGTTATATATGAGTGATGTGGTGAATTACTTACACGCACTAGAGAGTAAAATATCAAAAATGTTGCAATCCGAACATACAAATGAATCTCTTTTGGCACTTTTAGATGCTGAAGATATGCAAAAAAGTTTCACAAATGAGTTGAATATCATCAAAGATGTGTTAGGCAAAGAATTTTTAAATGCTCAAAATATTTTAAAAATAAATTACGCAGATATCAATACTCTTCAGAAGAAAATTTCTACAGTCTTTAAAAAAGAGGATCTTCATAGTAGCGAATCGGAAGAGATATTAGAGCATATCTCAAGTCTTTCAAATCAAAAATTTATCAATCTTTTACGACCATACACAAGTTTAGTCCATCAGTTAGCACCGAAGTTAGAAAAAGAGATTTACGAGTTTGATATAATAGGTGATGGAGAGATGATGGTGGGTGAAGAGTATAAACCATTTGTGAAGTCACTCCTCCATATGTTTAGAAATAGTGTTGACCATGGAATCGAAGATCAAGAAACAAGATTGCTTCATGATAAAGATGAAATTGGGACTATCTCTTGTAGTTTTACAAGCGATGATGATAAGATACAGATTATCATCTCTGATGATGGTTCTGGGATAGATAAAGAGAAAGTTTTACTTAAAGCAATAGAGAAAAATATAGTGACACAAGAAGATGCAGATAAATTATCTGATAAAGAGATTTACGAACTTATCTTTCATCAAAATCTTAGTACAAAAGAGGAAGTCTCAGATATATCTGGGCGTGGTGTTGGTATGAATGCTGTTTGGGTTGAAGTAGAAAAACTCGGTGGATTTATAGAGATAAATTCTAAAAAAGGTCTTGGGACTACATTTTTTATAAACTTACCAAAAATGAAGGAAAACAAAGATGCCAGAGAATAAAGAAACAATTTTTGAACATGAGATCTTATCACCTTTAGTTGAGCGTGCTATGAGTTTTTTGCAAGAGGATTTAGAGATTCAAGTTTTGAGTAAAAAAGTTGATATAATATCACCAAAGAAAGTCAAACTCAAGAAAAATACTGCGATGATAGGGACAGGTGGATCTGTTCAAGTCCTCGTAACTATGGGTTATGATGATGAACTTTTAAGTAAGGTTGTTGAGGCATTTTTAGAAGGTGAAGAGGTTGATGAAGAGGAGTTAGAAGAGATACAAGAGAGTGTTTCTTGTGAAGTGGTAAATACCATTGTAGGTAATGCCCTTAAAAACCCTCTTGATGGAACAACTC
>JALUXP010000014.1 GCA_027013295.1 Sulfurimonas sp. | reverse complement strand
AATACCCATACTGAAAATATCAGCATCAATAATGATGGGATACTCATTGTCTAAAAACTTTGCTAACTCTTTATCATTAAAGTCATCACCTAGACCCATACCTATTGCTAAAGCAGTTGTATTACGAGGAAGCTCATGAGAATACATGATAGAAGAGGCAATACCCTCTTTCTCATACCCCACCAAAGTCACTAAACCTGCACCAAATCTCAAAGCTGAAAGAGCACTCAATACACTCGCCCCTACCTTATTTCCCGATGCAATAGCAAGATGTCCAAAAGTTCCTTTATGAGCATCATCCTTGTCCCTATTGGGGAGATGCATATCAACCCATTCCAACAGATTATATGCAGATTTCCCTTCTGCCTCATACACATTTCTTGTCACACCAAGGTTGAGAACTTTTACTTCGCCTAAAGCATCTTTATGGGCATCAAGGTACATATCTTTTTTTAAAGCACCCATACTCAAAGTAGTATCTGCAAAAAACTTATATCCACTTGGCACATCACAAGCGATTTTATAGGCATTAGAGTTGTTCATAATATCCATCAATACACTAAGTTGTGCATTTAACTCTCCACTAAAACCAGTCCCAACTAATGCATCAACTAAAACATCTGATTCATATAATTCTTCAAGAATTTTAACATCTATTGACTTAGCCCTACTTGCTTGAAGTTTTGCCATCGCACTTTTTGGTTCTTTTGCATAGTAGATGCCAACATCATACTCCCCATGTAAAAGTCTTGCACACGCACACCCATCTGCACCATTGTTACCACTTCCACACACGATGATAACTGTAGACTTTTTAGCAAACTTATGAGCAATGAATGTGGCCATTCCATTAGCAGCATGTTCCATCAAGATATCTTCACTCAAGTGCAATTGCTCATAACACCTAGTGTCTATCGAGCCTATCTCATCAAAAAGTTTTTGCATACTAATCCTTCTAAATTTATCTTCTTAACCTTGGATGGTTACTTTTATTAAGATTTATTTATGGAGAGGCACTTAGTATCTTCTCCCCACTCTCTAAATAAATTATTATTATTGTATCCCTTTGAAGCCAAAAAGGGTATAATTTCGTATGAATTATAAACTAATAGCTCAAGAAACTCTCAATATAGAAGCCAATACTCTCATCAATGCTGCAAAAAGTATTGATGATGTTTTTGATGAGGCAGTGAAACTCATTAAAGCCTCACGGGGTAAACTCATCATTACTGGTGTTGGGAAAAGTGGTCTCATCGGTGCCAAAATGGCAGCAACCTTTGCATCAACAGGGACACCAAGTTTTTTTCTTCACCCCACAGAAGCACTTCATGGAGATTTGGGGATGGTTGCAAAAGGCGACATTGTTATCGCTATATCCTATAGTGGAGAGAGTGAGGAGTTAAGTTCCATTTTACCCCATATTAAACGGTTTAAGATTCCACTTATTGGGATGACAAGAAACAGAAACTCAACCCTAGGTAAGTATAGTGACTTGGTGATAGATGTGGTAGTAGAAAAAGAGGCTTGTCCCCTCAATATCGCACCAACGAGCTCAACAACACTCACTTTAGCACTCGGTGATGCACTTGCAGTTTGCTTGATGAGGGCAAGAGATTTTCAAAAATCAGACTTTGCTTCTTTTCATCCAGGTGGAGCTTTAGGCAAACAACTCTTCGTAAAGGTAAGCGACTTGATGACTCAAAAAAACTTACCAATAGTTTCTAAAACGACAAAAGTAAAAGATGCTATCCTCAAGATTAGCGAAGGTCGTTTAGGTACGGTATTGATCGCAGATGAAAAGGGACGACTTGAAGCCTTAGTAAGTGATGGTGACATTCGCCGTGCACTCCTTGCAAAAGATTTTTCACTCGAAGATGAAGTCTATCAGTACGCGACAAAAGACCCCACAAGATGCCAAGATGCAGAGATGCTTGCGAGTGATGCACTTGTTCTCATAGAGGAGAAAAAGATCCAGTTATTAGTTGTCACAGATAAAGAAAAAAAGATTAAGGGTGTCTTACACATTCATACCCTTATTGAGAAAGGAATCTCATAAATGAGACTTAACAAATATATAGCGCATCACTCTAGCTACTCGAGACGAGAAGCAGATAAAGTGATCCAAGATGGTTTTGTCCGTGTCAACGGTGAGGTACAAGACAACCCAGCGACACAAGTTGAAGAGGGAACTGACATCGTTTATGTAAGTGGTAAACAAGTAAGTCCGAGAGACAAATACACTGTCATTGTCTATAATAAACCAAAGGGTGAGTTGGTTACTAAAAATGACCCTCGAGGGCGTAAAACTATCTATGATTCACTTTCTAAAGAGTACAAGCACTACATCCCTATTGGGCGACTTGACTTTGCTTCTGAGGGGCTTTTGCTCCTTACAGATGCCAGTAAAATCGCAACAGCTTTGATGGGTTCAGACCTCCAAAGAATCTACAAGATCAAGATCAAAGGTGAAGTAACCTCAGAGATGGAAAATGCTATGCTCAACGGTATGATTTTAGATGATGCCACAGCTGGTGGACACTCACACTCGAAAGTAACTAAGATGGAGTTTAAACCTTTCATAGGTTATCAGATCCAAAAAAATGCACCTAACTATTCCACCCTAAAAGTGGCAATAAGTGAGGGCAAAAACCGTGAACTCAGACGCTTTTTTGCACACTTCCAAACAGAAGTAAGCGACCTCAAACGATTGAGCTTTGCAGAGATAGAACTCAACAATCTCCCTACAGGCAAGGTACGCTTTTTAAGTAGAAGTGAGTATGCTGCTCTTGGTAAATTTCTCAAAGATGAGAAGAAAAAAGAGAGAGAAAAAGGGGTAAAATAGCATGGCATCTCTCAGGGCTACTACCTTTGATGACATCGTAGGTCAAGAGCATCTTACAAGCTTTGATGCACCCCTTCGCATCCTTTGTGAGAAAGGTTCATTGGGTCATAGTTTTTTCTTTGGTCCAGCTGGGTGTGGCAAAACTTCCATCGCACGGATTATAGCTTCCACACTAGATATCCCTTTTTATGAGTTTAATGCTACTTCACTCAAGATTGAGCAACTCAGAAAGATTTTTGAGCAATACAAAAATGCCCTACAAAAGCCTCTCATCTTCATTGATGAAGTGCATCGCTTGGCAAAAAACCAACAAGAAGTTTTACTCCCAGTGATGGAAAACAACTCCATCTTAGTCATAGGTGCTTCGACAGAAAACCCTTTTTTTTCCCTGACATCAGCGATTCGCTCTCGCTCTATGCTTTTTGAATTAAAAACCATCAAAAATGATGCACTAGAAGTGCTTCTCAAAAAAGCTTTAAAAAAAGAAAAATTAACTTGCGATACTGATGCACAGGAGTACCTCATAGCCAGTAGTGGTGGCGATGCACGAGCTATGCTCAACCTTTTAGATTTTAGCTCTCATTTAGATAAAAATATAACCCTACAAAACCTCAAAGCCCTGCGACCAAATGCCTTAAGTGCTGGGAGTAGTGAGGCTGGTGTGCATTATGACCTCACAAGTGCGATGATAAAGTCCATACGGGGTTCAGACCCCGATGCTGGCATCTACTACCTTGCTAAGCTCATAGATGGTGGGGAGAGTGCAGACTTTATTGCAAGACGACTTGTTATCCTCGCAAGTGAAGATGTAGGCAATGCAAATCCCCAAGCACTGACACTCTGTAGCTCAGTGCTTACTACAGTCTCCAAGATAGGATTTCCAGAAGCGAGGATACCTCTTGCTCAAGCTGTGATATATCTTTGTGCATCTCCAAAATCAAACTCAGCATACCTAGCGATAAATAAAGCACAACAACTCATTAACGAGGGTTTAAATTTAGAGATTCCTAAGAATATTACACAAAATAATGAAGGGTATCTTTATCCTCACGATTTTGGGGGATTTGTAAAACAAGACTACCTTAGCCAAAATTTAGATTTAGTACACTTAAAAAATATTGGATTTGAAGCAAAGATGAACGATTGGCTTATCAATATTAC
>JALUXP010000013.1 GCA_027013295.1 Sulfurimonas sp. | reverse complement strand
TATAGTCTTTAAAAGTTTCTAACCATTGAAGATCATCAGTTTCCTTAGAGGACTCTTTTTGTGTAAGTAGGGTATCTATGATATGAAAGAGTGTCTCTTCATCCATAAAGTCAAGCATTGCTTGGTTGATGGTTGTTGAATTTTTATTGTCATAGCTATTAAGAAGGTTTTGTATATCACTTATAAGTTGGGCTTTTCTATCCATTCTTTATTCTCTTTATAATTTGGTTAACATAATGTATATTCTCTTGAAAATTTATTGTATTCATATTAGATAATATGATACAGTATATAGGCACAACATAAGCCGAGTTTTGTAACGATAGCATTAATCTAGTATTACTCTTGCGAGAAATCTCTAGCGAAATAAAAGCTTTAGTGCATCAAAGCACCTTATAAGAGGCTAACCATTTATTTCTTGCTGCCATGTTGGGTTTACAAGCCCTCCGCATTACTACGGAAGCTGGTGGTCTCTTACACCACCGTTTCACCTTTACTACGCGATTGTAGCAGTCTATTCTCTGTTGCACTATCCCTCAGCTTACGCCGGCCATCAGTTAGATGGAACATTCTCTTATAGCAGCTCGGACTTTCCTCTTGGTAGCACAATGCTCCAAGTTACTACCCGTTGTACCTGTAAAATTGTACTTTAATTATTCTTTTAAAAGGCTTTTTTATACAGAGAACGGTTGTTCATATAGTATTGGTAGATTATGAACGACCGTTCACTTTGATTCAGCGTATATTAACAATCGTTCATATACAATATAAGAATAATGAACAATCGTTCATTGGACAAATAGAACCAACAAAAGGCACTTACGATGAATAAAGATACAAAAAAAAGAAAGAATACAAAAGAATTAATACTCAAAGCTGCAAGTACCCTATTTTCGGAGCATGGCTACAGAGGTACTAGTGTGCGTACAATAGCACAACTTGTTGGCATTAAACAAAGCGCACTTTACAATCATTTTAAAAATAAGGAGGAGATTTTCTTTGAGGTTTCAAAAGAGATATTTAATACGCCCTTCTCTATTGCTGATAACTCTTTAAGCAAGGAATCCTTAACTGGTAAGGTATTTATTCATAAATTTGCTATGCAATACAAACTTCTTACCTTTGATAAAGCGAGTGAAAAGATGTTTCGTCTACTGATGATTGAACTGTTGCAAAATGAAGGGCTTAGAGAGCAGTTTATGAGTGAATTTCATAACAAAAATATAAAGATGCTCTCGGAGGGATTCTTCATTATGATGCAAAATTCTTTAATTCGATCGGGAGATCCAATGATTATGGCTTACGAGTTTATATCTACACTCTTTTACATAAGATTGCAGGTTACCCTACTCCGTTTTGATGCTAAATCAACAGATACTCTAGCTACACAGTTTGAAAAACATGTTGATTTCTTTTGGGAGAGTATTAAAAATTAAGATTTTAAAGTTTTGTTCTTGCTGTGCTTACCTATATATGCCATAGCTATAACATCTTCCGTTGCATCAGGTCTTAAATGATCACAGATAGCTACAGTTTTTTTACCTTCAACCGCAACGAATTTAAATTTTGCATCAACAACAGACTTTAATTCTGAAAGTTGATTTTCTTCATCTATGCTGCGTATTTTAAAATCTACATCTATGAGAATAGAACTGAATCCTATATGCATTATCTCTGTGTAAATATAAAATATATCACCATTGTGTACTGGATATTTAAAATGAAGATCAGTCACAGATACAGTAACTGCTCCAGTTTTGATAATCTCATCAACAGCTATCGATGCAGCTTTATCCATCTTGCCCATAATCCAACCACCAAAAACACCACCATTGTGGTTTAAATCTGTAGGATAAACTCGACCTTTTACTGATAATGTTCTCATTATGTATTCCTTTTATTGAGACACATATATTAGCATAAATAATAGTACTTTAATTAATATAAATATAATATTAATTAATATTATATTATAAGTGAAAAAAAAGCAACCCTTTTAAGGTTGCTTTATAAACAATTTTTTAAGCCATAGCTTCTTTTGCATATTTTTCACCAAGTTCATAGGCTTTTTTATTTACTTCATGAACTTTAGCAGGCACTTTTGAAAGCATAGTATCGACTAGTGCTGTTTTGTCAATCGCATTCATCATAGTATTTGCGATTGCAAGGGCAACAACAGACTGAGTAATTACATTTCCAACTTCCTCTTTTGCTATTGTGATAATAGGAATCTCATAAATATTCCAAGTTTTTCTATCTTCTTCGGTTGGGTGAACAAGGTTTGGATCAACAACAATTGTTCCGCCAGGCTTCACACCATTTTTGAAAAGAACATAACTCATCTGTGCTACTGATAACATAAAGTCGACATCGCCATCAACTGCATATGGATAATAAATCTCTTTATTGTCAAGTTGAATATCAACAACAGTTGGTCCGCCACGAACTTGTGATGTGTATGTAGCAGTTTTTAGCCCCTGCCCACCAGTTTTAATTTTTGCAGCAGCAAAAATTTCACCAGCAAGAAGAACACCTTGACCACCGACACCTGTAAATCTCATTAATACTTTAGAATCACTCATTCGTCTTCCTTATATTTTTTTAGCAAAGTCGTCTTGCGTAATCTTAGCACGCTGACCTTGGTGAACTTTTTGAATCTCTGCATACATGTCACAATACTCATCAGCTTTGGTATCTTCTTTTAAAATACCAGTTGGCAATAAGTTAAGTTGTTCTTCTTCAGTCATAGTATCATATTTCTTTTTAGAAACAGTAATGCTATCAATCCACTCAAGATTTTCCATTGCAGAAACCATTTTATTTTTACGACCAAAGTTAATATGACAGTTTGAAAGTACTTCCATCATAGAGAAACCTTTATGCTTCATCGCTTTTATAAGAACTTTTTCAAGTTTTTTTGGTTCAGTCATAGTCTCCCGTGCAACAAATGAAGCACCAGCGGCAATAGCTAAATTGCAAGTATTGAAAGTTGGATCAATGTTACCCGCTTTTTGAGAAACTGTCCACATACCCTTAGGAGTAGTTGGTGAAGTTTGTGAGTTAGTAAGACCATAGATAAAGTTATTGATCACAATAAAAGTCAAATCAATATTACGACGGCAACCATGAATAGTATGATTACCACCAATAGCAAGTGAATCACCATCACCAGCAACACAGACAACAAGTTTGTCAGGACGAGCCAGTTTGATACCTGTAGCATAAGCAATAGTACGACCGTGAGTAGTGTGAACCGTATTGAAATCTACATAAGAAGAAAATCTTCCTGAACATCCAATACCAGAAACAATACATACATCATCCTGATTTACATCAATTTTTTCAATAGCTCTAACGAATGCTTTTAAAATAACACCGTCACCACAACCCCAACACCATAGTGTTGGCATCTTCTCTAATCTTAAATATTTATCATAATTAAATGCCATTAGTATAACTCCTTAACTTTTGCAGCGATTTCATTTGGTGAAATTGCTCTACCATTTACTTTAAATAACCCATCAATATCTAATCTTGCAGTAGCACGCTGTACTTCTGAATGGTATTGACCAATATTTAATTCTACTACTAAAACATCTTTTATTTTATCAGCATATTCCTTCATCTTCGTTGCAGGTGATGGCCATAAAGTGATAGGTCTAAATAAACCAGCTTTAATCCCTTCTGCTCGTAAATTTCGGATAGTCTCTTTAGCAGCGAGAGAAACAGAACCATACGCAACGATCATTATGTCTGCATCATCCATCATAAACTCTTCATATGACTCAAGCTCATCTTCATGCATAGCAACTTTATCTTCTAAACGCTGAATAAGCTTGCGACAAGTCTCAATCTCCTCAGTCGGGAAACCATGCTTATCATGATGAAGACCTGTAAAGTGATATCTATAGCCTTTAAACATTGGGTTAAGAACAGCTGGTTCATCAGCCTCACACTCATACGGGAAGTATTCATCAGCAGGACCATCAAACGATTTACGAGGAACAATCCCAGCTTTTACTTCTTCAGAAGTTGGAATAATAGCTTTACCATGCATGTGACCAATAGTCTCATCGAGCAGAACGATTACTGGTTGCATAAAACGGTCAGCTAAATTAAATGCTCTGACTGTTTCCGTATAGCACTCAGCTAAAGATCCTGCACATAAAGTGATGGATTTGTAATCACCATGTGATGGATTTTTTGCTTGAAGAACATCACCTTGAGATACACGAGTTGGAAGACCAGTCGATGGACCACCACGCATAACATTTATAAGGACTAAAGGAACTTCAGTCATCTGAGCAAGTCCTAAATTTTCAGCTTTTAATGACACACCAGGACCCGATGTAGCGGATAGCGCACGATCGCCTGCCATTGCAGCACCTATGACACAACAGATACCTGCTATTTCATCTTCCATTTGAATTGATGTTCCACCAATTTTTGGTAAAAGATCAGAGATAACATGCATTATTTCCGAAGATGGTGTTAGTGGATATCCACCAAAAAATTTACAACCAGCATCGACTGCTGCAGTTGCAGCAAGCTCGTTACCGGTAGATATTACTTCTCTAGTCGCCATTATTTAACTCCTTGTTCACTAAGTGACATATAATTGTTTGCTATAACTTGTTCTTGACGCACCTTTGCATCATCGGTAAGTTTTGCAAAACTAAAACCTGCTGCCTTGTATTCTTGTCTATCTGCAACATAAATTGCAAAATCAGGACATGCAAGTTCGCACTCATTACATCCTATACATGCTTCTGGATGATCGACAGAGATCATTGCACCAAGAACTGATGTTGATTCGTATCTCATTCCAAGGACACCTGAAGGACATACTGAAACACATTTGTCACATGCTTTACAGTTATCTGTATTTACCCATACTGGTTGATCACCTGGATTTACTATTGTAAAAGTTCCCATTTATTCTCCTCTAATTTTAAAGTACAACATTGTTTGTACATTTTTGATTATTTATAGACTAACCAATTATAAGTTATTAAATTCTAAAATGTGCTAATAATAACTCTTTTTGTAAGCAAGTGTTACTTAAAGAGGCTTACACAAATGATAATCTATTTATTTGCCATAACTTTAGTTACAGCTTTTCCTATCTCTGCAGGAGAAACAACCACTGTTACTCCTGCTGCTTCTAAAGCAGCCATTTTCTCAGCTGCAGTTCCAGCAGAACCAGAAACAATAGCTCCAGCATGACCCATAGTTTTACCTTTAGGTGCAGTTTGACCTGCAATAAACGCGACAACTGGCTTAGTAATTGACTCCTTGATTAGTTTAGCCGCTTGAATCTCAAGGTCTCCACCAATCTCACCAATCATAACAATACATTTTGTCTCAGGATCAGCCTCAAACATTGGTAAAAGTTGCTTATATGAAAGACCAATAATTGGATCTCCACCAATGCCAACAGCGGTAGTTATACCAAAACCTTCATTGCAAACTTGATTAGCACCTTCATAAGTCAAGGTACCGCTCTTTGAGATGAGACCAACGCTCCCTTTTTTGAAAATCATACCAGGCATAATTCCAATCTTGCATTCCTCAGCAGTTATAATACCAGGGCAATTTGGACCAAGTGTTTTCATCCCATGCTTTGTAGCATAAGATTTTGCCATTTGCATATCTTTAACTGGCGCACCCTCTGTAATAATAACAGCAAGTTCAATTCCCGCCTCGGCAGCTTCCATTACAGCATCGCCAACAAAAGCAGGTGGAACAAAGATCATAGATACTGTGGCACCAGTATTTTTAACAGCTTCTTCAACTGTATTAAAAACAGGTTGACCAAGATGTTCTTGACCACCTTTATTTGGTGTGACACCACCTACTATTTTAGTTCCATAAGCTAAACATTGCTCAGCATGGAAAGTTCCCTCTTTACCTGTAAAACCTTGAACTATTACTTTTGTATCTTTATTTATTAAAATTGACATTAATTATTCTCCTTTCGCCGCAGCAACTGCTTTTGCAGCACCATCACCTAAATCATTTCCAACTATTAGGTTAGATATATTTGCATTTTTAAGAATTTCTGCTGCTTCTGGTGCGTTTGTCCCATCAAGACGAACGATTACAGGTACATTTACATCTGTAATTTTTGTTGCTTCTATGATACCGTTAGCGATGCGATCACAACGAACAATCCCACCAAAAATATTTACAAAAATTGCTTTAACATTTGGATTTTTAAGGATTATCTCAAAACCTTTCGCAACAGTCTGAGCATTTGCACTACCACCAACATCAAGGAAGTTTGCAGGAGTTCCACCCATATAGTTTATCGTATCCATAGTACCCATAGCGAGACCAGCACCATTTACCATACAGCCTATTTCTCCATCAAGAGCAACATAGGATAGACCATATTTAGCGGCTTCAACTTCATCTGCGTCTTCTTCACTCAAATCTCTCATCGCAGCTATATCTGGATGACGACCAAGTGCTGAGTTGTCAAAACCCATCTTTCCATCAAGTGCTAAAAATTCACCATCACCTGTTCGGATTAGTGGATTCACTTCTATCATTTCTGCATCATTTTCAGTATATACTTTAAAAAGTTTTTGTGCAAAAGAGATAATATTTTTTTGTTCCACTTTATCAGTGATACCAAGACCAAAAGCTAGTTCACGACCATGAAAACTTTGGAAGCCTATTGCTGGATCTATTGGTACCTTAACAATTTTTTCAGGTGAATTTGCTGCTACATCTTCAATGTTCATACCACCCTCAGTAGAAGCTACGATTAGGGGCATTTCAAGTTTTCTATCTAGTACAACTGAAAGATAGTATTCGGCTTTAATATCCGCACCTTCTTCTATATAAAGTTTTTGAACAAGCTTGCCCTCAGTAGTAGTTTGGTGAGTTACTAGAGTCATTCCTAAAATCTCTTCAGAAAGAGTACGAACCTCTTCGATAGACTTTGCAAGTTTAACACCACCACCAAGACCACGACCACCAGCGTGAATTTGAGCTTTTACAACCCAGATTGGTCCACTTAATTGCTCAGCTGCTTTAACGGCAGCAGGTACACTCTCAGCCATTATACCTTTTGGTGTAGGTACGCCATACTTAGCAAATATTTGCTTTGCTTGATATTCATGTATATTCATTAATTCTCCTTATTTAAATTGAACTTACGCTTTTGGCGCAATCATATTTTCTGGTACTACATATTTGTCAAACTCTTCTTCAGTTAAAAGACCAAGCTCAACAGCAGTCTTTTTTAATGTAGAGTTATTTGCGTGAGCAGTTTTAGCAATTTTTGCCGCATTATCATAACCAACATAAGGGTTGAGTGCAGTAACTAGCATTAGTGAGTCATGTAAAAAATGATCTATTTTGTCCACTACTGGCTCTAAGCCAACAGCACAGTGGTCATTAAAAGAAACTATGCTATCTCCTAACAATCGGCAAGACTGTAAAAAATTATATGCAATAACTGGTTTGAACACATTTAGTTCAAAGTTGCCTTGTGAAGCACCCATGGAGATAGCTACATCATTTCCAAAAACCTGACAGGTAACCATAGTAACTGCTTCAGCCTGTGTAGGATTTACTTTTCCTGGCATAATAGAACTTCCAGGTTCATTTGCGGGAATTTCTATCTCCCCTATTCCACATCTAGGACCACTCGCTAACCATCTTACATCGTTTGCTATTTTCATCATATCTGCTGCAAGAGCTTTGAGTGCTCCATGTGAGTACACAAGTGCATCATGCGATGTTAAAGCATGGAACTTATTTGGTGCTGTGATAAAATCATGACCAGTAAGTTCACTTAGCTTTTTTGCAACTCTTTCACCAAGTTCTGGATGAGCATTTAAGCCTGTTCCGACAGCTGTTCCACCGAGAGCTAGTTCGCGAACTGCCTCAAGTGAATCTTTCGCCATTTTTTCACATTTATTGAGCATCTCTACCCAACCAGAGATCTCTTGACCCAATGTGATAGGTGTTGCATCTTGAAGATGAGTACGCCCAATCTTCACAATAGACTCAAATTTAGCAGATTTGTCTGCTAATGTTGCTTTGAGTTTTGCAATTGCTGGTAAAACTTGTGTCTCAACTGCTATAACTGAGGCTACATGAAGAGCTGTTGGGTAAGTATCGTTTGAAGATTGAGATTTATTTACATCATCGTTTGGATGAATTAATTTTTCCTTTCGGAAGTCTCCACCCAATATCTCTGTGGCACGATTTGCAAGAACTTCATTGTTGTTCATATTTGATTGTGTACCTGAACCTGTTTGCCATACAACTAGAGGATAATTTCCATCAAGTTTTCCAGCAAGCATATCATCAGCAGCAGCAGCTATTGCATCAGCTTTTTTAGCATCTAATTTACCTAAGTCTTTATTCACTAAAGCAACAGCTTTTTTAAGATAAGAAAATGCACGAGTAATTTCATACGGCATAGTCTCTTCGCCAATTTTAAAATTTTGAATACTTCTTTGTGTTTGGGCTGCCCAATAAGCATCTATTGGAACTTGAATCTCTCCCATTGTATCTTTTTCTATACGAAACGACATCTTTTACTTTCCTTTAAAAAATTTATTTTCATTAAGTGCATCAATGAGCTCTTGAACTGAGTCACATGAGCGTTTAAACATAGCTTTTTCATTGTCATTTAAAGTAACTTCAATGATCTTTTCAGCACCATTAGCACCAAGCATAACAGGTACGCCTGAAACAATATCTTTATAACCATATTCACCATCTAAAAAGACAGCACAAGGATGAATTTGTTTTGTGTCTTTTAAAATTGCTTCCACCATAATAGCAGTTGATTTTGCTGGTGCGTAATAAGCAGAACCTATTTTAAGATGCCCTACTATCTCAGCTCCACCATGACGAGTTCTATCTACCACTTCTTCTATCTCTGCATCAGTAAGTACATCAGAAAGAGGTACACCAGCAACAGTTGAATACCTAGGAAGTGGAACCATATCATCACCATGACCACCCATTACTGAAGCACGAATCTGTCCTCCTCCATAACCTAGTTTTTCTTGGATAAAACTAGCCATACGAGAACTGTCAAGTATTCCCGCCATGCCTATTACGCGACTACGATCAAACCCACTCTCTTTTAAAGCTACATAAGTCATAGCATCAAGAGGGTTAGAAACCATAATAATAATTGCATGTGGAGAATACTGAGCTATACCTACTATAACTTCTTTAGTAATTTTTGCATTAATCATCAATAAGTCATCACGACTCATGCCTGGGAGTCTTGGACTACCTGCAGTAACTACAACTACATCACAATCATCCAACTCTGACATATCTTCTGCTACACTAACAACAGTATGACTTCTTACAGCTGAAGCAGCTTGGGACATATCCAATGCTTTCCCACGAGCAACATCGATTTTATTATCACGAAGGATTATCTCATGACAAGAACCAAGCATAGCAAGTGAGTAAGCAACCGTAGCACCGACATTACCAGCACCTACTATCCCTACTCTCTTTCCTCTTTCTTTATCCATAAACACTCCTTAAAAATTAAAATAGCATGACATCAAAAATCTATCAGTACTTATATTGCGTCAATAATTGCGTTTAGTGTAGCAGAAGGACGCATTGCTGCTATAACTTTTTCAGTATCAGGTTTGAAGTAACCAGCAATATTTTGTGGTTTGCCCTCAACTGCTAAAAGTTCGCCAATGATTTTATCTTCATTTTCACTAAGCGCATCAGAAACTGGGGTAAACTTCGTAGCAAGCTCAACATTATCACTCTCAGCCAATGCTTTAGCCCAGTATTGAGCTAGAAAAAAATGTGATGCCTTATTGTCGGGTTCACAACATTTACGAGAGGGTGCTTTATTGTTTGAAAGGTATTTATCATTTGCAATGTCTAGCCCTGCAGTAAGAGCAGCAAGTTTTGCATCTGAATATTTATTGCCTAAGAAACGCAAGGATTCAGCTAATGCTAAAAATTCACCAAGTGAATCCCAACGAAGATGACCCTCTTTTAAAAATTGATCAACATGTTTTGGAGCAGATCCACCAGCACCAGTCTCATACAGACCACCACCTGCTAACAAAGGAACGATAGAAAGCATTTTTGCAGATGTTCCAAGCTCTAAGATTGGGTACATATCTGTTAAATAATCTCTCAATACATTACCCGTAACAGAGATAGTATTTTTACCCTCTCTCACACGAGCATTTGTAAAAATAGTAGCTGCTGCAACATCCATAATCTGAATATCTAAACCATCAGTATCAAAATCTTTTAGGTATTCATTTACTTTTTTAATCATTTGAGTATCATGAGCACGCTTTTTATCTAACCAAAAGATTGTTGGAACTTTTTCAATACTTGCTCTTTCAACTGCTAGACGAACCCAGTCTTTGATCGGAATATCTTTTGCACGAGACATTCTCCAAATATCGCCCTTTTCACACTCAAAAGACATAAGCTCAGTACCATCTTCCATGGTTACAGTTACTCTGCCAGCCTCTGAAAGTTCAAAAGTAGTTGGGTGAGAACCGTATTCTTCAGCTTTTTGAGCCATTAAGCCAACATTTGCCACAGAACCCATAGTTGCTACATCGTATTGACCATTTTTCACACAGTCCTTCACCATCTCTTCATAAAAAATACCATAAGAAGCATCGGGAATAACAGCTACACATTCAACTGCATCACCTTTACGATTCCACTGCTTACCACCTTCGCGAACAACAACTGGCATAGAAGCGTCAATAATTACATCATTTGATGCATTGAAGTTTGTAGCACCTTTGTCAGAATCGACCATTGCGATTTCTGGGCTATCAGACTCTACTACTGCTTGAAATGCTGCTTTAATTTCAGCCTCTTTTGCAGACCCGCTAATTTTTTTCTCTAGATCACTCATCCCTAAATTAGGATTTACATTTAACTCTGCAAATGTATCTGCATATTTGTCAAATACTTCTTGAAAAAATACACTAAAAGCATGACCGAACATAATAGGGTCAGAGATTTTCATCATAGTTGCTTTAAGGTGGATAGACCATAAAACACCATTTTTCTTAGCATCTTCAATTGTTTTAGCGATAAATGTCTTTAGCTTTGTAACTGACATATATGTACCATCTAAAATCTCTTTATCAAGAGCATCAATAGTGGTTAGCTCTTTAGCGTTTAAAGCGATTATTATTTTTTGAGCTTTATCTACAACAACCGATTTCTCGTTACCATAAAAGTCACCATCGCCGGCCATGTGTGTAACATATGCTTTTGAATTATCAGAAAATGGTTTGAGCTTATGTGGATGATTTTGAGCAAATTTTTTAACCGCTTTTGCTGCGCGTCTATCTGAATTGCCTTCACGAAGAACAGGGTTAACAGCAGAACCTAAGCATGTGTTATATTTAGCACGGATTGCTTCTTCTTTGGAGTTTGCTGGATTTTCTGGGAAATTAGGTATATCGTAACCTTGACCTTTAAGCTCAGCAATACAATCTTTTAGCTGACCTACAGAAGCTGAGATATTTGGAAGCTTAATAATATTGCCATCCTCATGTAAGACAACTTCACCTAATTTAGCTAAATTATTTTCAGCGAGACCCATTGCTGCTAGAACTCTTCCTGCTAATGAAATATCGCTTGTTACAATTTCTACGCCTGCGGCTTTAGTAAATGCGTTAACAATAGGTAAAAGCGAATAAGTCGCTAGAGCTGGTGCTTCGTCAATAACTGACCAAATAATTTTTGACATATGTTGTCCTTGCTTAAATTTAATATAAGCAAATAGTAACACTTTAATCTGTTAATAAAACAAACCAGTAGCTATTATTTGGGTAATTTAGTAAAGCTGTTTCATTTTGTAGCATGCTTTATATTGGTTAAATGAGTAGAATAGTTACATGTAAAATCATGGTCACCACGCTTAGACTTCATAAAATACAAATAGTTTGTTTGTGCTGGAAATACTGCTGCTTTAATAGCTTCAAAACTTACATTACATACTGGAATTAAGGGAATTCCCTTGCGAATATAAGTGTTATATATAGATCTGTCTTCGCGGATTCTTTTTGGAGTAACTTTTATATGAGAATATTTTCCATAGTTTAAAGTACCATCCATTTGAAGTTTCATCCCTTTTCTAATTCTATTGTAGATGACAGAACTAACTAAGGGCATCTCATCTTCGTTTGCCGATTCTTTTTGTATAACCGAAGCAAGTGCTACAAAATGAAACCATTTTTTTTCATTGTAGTTTCCAAAAAGTTTGTATGAAATTTTTTTCATCTGAATTTTTGATCTATTAAGGAGTAGTTTTATTAACATTTTTTCTGTAATTGCTAAAGGAATCTTGTAAGTATTTGGGACGAACGCTCCCTCTTTTACTGGAGCATATCTTTGATACTCTCTTTGAAGGATATTTTTATTTAGATGCAAATCTTTCGCCAACTGTTCAAAAAACATATAGGTTGTTTCTCCCGGAATTAAAGTAACATCTTGAAGTGCTGCTTTTGCTTTTGTAAGTTTATATAAGAAATCTCCTCGAGAGAGCCTACTCTGCCCGATCTCGATCCAACCACTTTGAGGAGAACCAATAAGCCGTAGAGCTAAAGAATCCAATTTACAAAGTTGATACCCTTTGCTTGATAAATGTGATATAATTTTATTTATAGACCCTGCAGGAATATATACTACTTTTTGCGATACTATTGGCTGATTTAGGTAAAACATGAACGATAAACTTATTATTAATAGTATTTCAAAGATATATTTTAGTATTACTAGTTTTTTCATATTTATGTTTCTGACACTTTCTGTAACATTTTTACTCCTCAGTAAGGGTATATATCTTAAAGAAGTCAACCTACCATCTTTTCATATAAACAAATTATACTTAAAATGGGACGAAAAACTAAATATTTCCATAGATAAACTTACTATATTTACTCATAACAAGTCTTCAAATGATTTTCAAACCAAAGATATAAGAAAGAACCTAAAAACTTTTGGTCTTCTCGCTTCCTTTTTACAAAGTTTTATTATTGAGAGAATTGACTACCGAGACATAAATGCAACACTTCGTTACTTAGATAAAGATGGTGGATACATAAGAGCATCATCACCTAATTTCGACATAGATACTGTTATTTTTAAAACAAACAACTATGTTCATTTTAAAATCTTAAAATATAAAGATTCTATTAAAAAGATTACAGCTCACGGGGATATTGTTCTTGACCTTTTCAAAAGAGAGCTTCTTGCAGATATAGAAACCAATATCTCTTCGGATATCTCTTTAAATATATACACATTCGTTGATGCCTTGCAACTTAAATATGCGTTAACTTCTCAAAAAGAGATCAAAAGCATAGAGCATCTCATCTCTATTTTACACCTCAATAAGGTGATGAAATATTGGGTTTATGATGCTATAGAGATGCAAAGCCTTTCACTTAAAAAAGCACATGGTTTTATAGAGTTTGCAAAACCAAGAGAGGCGTTTTCCAACCTTTATATTTATGCAAATGTAAAAAAAATGGATTATAAATATAATAAAGCACTAGATGCTATCCATACACAAACAACAAATCTGGAGTTTGAACATGGAGTATTATATATACGACCAAAAAACCAAACAACTTATGACTTTAGCCTCGATAAAAGTTGGCTTAAAATAGATTTCTCAAAAAAAGATTTTGAGCTAATTTTAACGCTCACACTCGATGGATTTGTAGATAAACATCTACTTTATCTACTCCATACTTACAATATAAATTTACCGTTTAAACAAAACTCTGGCTCTGTTAAAACAGATTTGGTTCTTGATATAAATCTAATGACACTTGATGTAGATGCACAAGGAACATTTTATACTAACAACTCTAACTTTACCTATTTAGGACTCAATTTAGATCTTTATAACACTCTTGTAAAGCTCGACAACTCTAACATAGTTATAGATAAAATGTATGCTAAGTATAAAAAGAATGTATCTGCACAAGTCACTGCAAAACTTGATCTAAAACACAACCAAGGAAAGATAAGCTTCGATATTGATAAAGCTAGCTTTAACGACAATGCTTTAAAATTAGCGAAAAACAAGAGGGTTCAAGTAATATATAATATCAACAATGGAAAAGATATGATAAATATCTCTCCCTCTTTATGGAAGCTCTATTCACAAGAAGATATGGAAGTTCAAAGCCTCGATATACCATTTGATTATGAAAATCTATCTGCTAGAATCCCAACAACGCAAATCAATGTTAAGAACATAGCAACTATGTATACTTCAGGAAGTATCTCTTTTAAAACATTTAGTACAAACTTAGAACTTGATTTGGCAAAATTTAACTATCATGATGTAAAACTCAACCAATCTAATTTACTTTTTGATCTCTCATTCACTGACTCAAGATTGTTAATAAAGTCAAATGACACAGCTAAACTAACTATGTTCAATAGAGATATCTCTTTTGAACAACCCAGTATCTCCATATATAAAGATATTATTATCGCAAATAGTTCTGAATTTAAAATAGAAAATCTATTGACAACAAAACTAGCATTTAACTATTCGACTGTATTTTCAAATGGTTATCTTAATGTTGAAAATATCATCTTTAAAAATAGCACTTTTGGCAATATCTTTAAAAAAATAAATAACCTAGGTCTTCGTTTAAAAATACAAGAAAATGGCTTTATAGCTAAATGCCCAGATATTGGATTGATCATAAGTGACACTAAAGACAAATGGATTGTTTCATTTGATTCGTTAGAGACTCTTTATAGGTATTCGCCTGTTTTACAAAAATACTCTCTCAACAAAGGGAAAGTCTCTATTTTCAAAGAAAAAAATAAGAAAAACATCAATTTTTTTGCTACGATTGAGCATAAATATAATTTTATCACTATCAATGATAAACTAATTTCAAAATATATTATTAATGGAAGCATTGATAATCAGGATAACACTATAAATCTTGATATTAACGATAGAATCAAAGTCAATATTGCACAGAGATATACCATTTTTGGTGATAATATTGGTGTCAACATTAGTTCGGTTATAGAGTTTCTCAACACAATAAAAGATCAAAAAAATAGTTCCAAAGGTAGTAATGTCTCCTTAGACTTAGTAAACTCATATTTATACTTTAGTCCTACAAGAAAAGCTATTGCAGATAAAATTAGCTTACAATACTACAACAACATTGCAACAGCACAACTTGTGTATAAAAATGCGGAGGCTGGATTCAAACTTCAGGATGATATGTTTTACCTTTATGGTGAAAACTTTAATGATAAATTTATGGAAAATATCTTCTCTTTATCCAAATTTAAGGGTGGCTCTTTTGACTTTTCGATGAAAGGATCACTTGATCAATATTCAGGCATACTTTATATCAAAGATACAACTATTATGGAATACAAAACACTCAACAATATCTTAGCTTTTATCAATACCATCCCATCACTTATAACTTTTTCTTTACCTGGCTACAGTAAAAATGGCCTAGATGTCAAAAGTTCATATGTAAACTTTGATTATAAGGATAATCTATTTACTTTTAAAGATATATATTTAGATTCCAAAGAGATGGAGATATTTGGTAAAGGTAACGCAAGCTATGCAAACAACACCATAGACTTGAAGCTCAATCTCAAAACTGACTTAGGGAGTGCAGTTTCAAAAATCCCTGTAGTTGGCTATATACTCCTTGGTAAAGACTCAATATCAACATCTTTAAAAGTATCTGGAAAACTAGATGATCCCAAAGTGGAGTCAATGCTTGCCACAGACATCATCATCGCTCCACTCAATATCATTAAAAGAACCCTACTCTTTCCATTTAAGATATTTGAATAATTCCTATTCGTTTCTCAAAACAGTCAATATATCTACTTCACTTGCTTTTTTTGCTGGATAATAAGATGAAACTATCACTATGCCTAAAGCACCAAACACAATCAAAACAAAATCCTTTAAACTTAAGTCAAGAGGTAGTGTAGTTGTCGGATAGACATCTTTTGGTAAAGAGATAATATCGAAAGAACTTAGCACCCACAAACCACTCATTCCAAGCACTGTTCCCGCAAGAATACCACCTACTCCAATAACAATTCCAAGATATAAAAATACCTTCTTTATCTCATTTTTTGTGGCACCAAGTGATAAAAGAAGAGCAATCTCACTCCGCCTATTCATCACAGTCATCAAAAGTGAGGATATGATATTGATTGCTGCAATGAGTATTATAAGCATAAGCACAATAAACAGAGATGCTTTTTCAAGTTCAAGTGCTGCAAAAAAGTTTAGGTTATCTTCCCACCAACCCTTGATAGTGACACCAAAAGGAAGCTCTTTTTTGATTCGCTGGATGTCAACATGAGGATTGTTTGAAAAGATATGAATACCATCATATTGGTTTGAAGGTATTCTCATCATCTTTTGCATTGACTCTAATGTAGTATAGCTATATGCCTTATCGTAGGCAGTTAATCCAGAGTCAAAAATACCCTTTATTTTAAATCTTTTAATACGAGGTGTAACAGAAAGTCCGCCAGGTTCTGCATTTGTAAAGATATACATCAATTTATCATCAACAAAAAGATTAAATTCCTCTTGTAATGATTTACCAATAATAACATCAAATTTTCCAATTTTGGCTTTTTCTATAGCTTTTTTTACAATAGCATTAACTTTGGCCTCATCTTTCATATTGACACCGAAAAGATAGCCACCCTCTAGTTTTGTTCCACTTCTCGACATTATTGCTGATTGGACATAGGGACTAAAAGAGAGCTTTGGATACTTTAATTCTAAATCCAACAATAAATTTTCATCTACTGCACCATAAAATTTTGGGATGACTGTAAGTGGATAGTTCATCACGGTTAATTTTTTTTTAAATTCTCCATCAAAACCATTCATTAATGCCATAGCAATAAGTAAAACCATAACACCAAGTGAGATTCCCATAAACGCCAACAATGCTGATAAAAAGATAAAAGGTTGCTCTTTATCAAAGCGTAAAAATCTCTTTACGAGATATGGGACAATTGGGTTATTCAAGATGCACTAGCACCATTTTGAGCGAATGCTCCCTTTTTTGGCCCACTTTTCCCGCAACATTGTTTATATTTTTTACCACTTCCACAAGGGCAAGGTCCATTTTTTGATGGTTTTGGAGATAAAGCTTCATCCTCATTGCTCAAGTGCATAGCTTCAGCATCAACTTTTCTTTGAAGCTCTAACTGCTCAGACATTCTTTGTGCTTCTTCCTCTGGTGATTCTACTTTAAACTGAATAATTTGTAAGGTTTTAATCGTATTAAATTTAATATCATTGATGAGTTCTGAAAAAAGATTAAAACTTTCTTTTTTGTATTCAACTAATGGATCTTTTTGATTGTACGCACGAAGTCGAATACCTGTTTTCATATTGTCCATAGCGTAGAGATGCTCTCTCCATGCAGAATCAAGCTCTTTTAGATACAGTTCTCTTGCTATTTCGGCTTGAACATCTGTATCTAAAACTGACATCTTTTCATCATAAGATTCTTTAATAAATTCATCTATGCTCTTTAGAAGTTGCTCATATTCTAATGTAGCAAAAGATCCCATATCGATATCTAAATTTATATCCTCTTTGATATGTTTTGTAAGTGCATCAAGATCATAATCTTCTTCTGTGCCACCATCATAAATACCATTTTCTTCCAAGAGATGTATAATATAATCATATCGAATCTCATCTATCTTCGCAAAAATATCATACTCTTTATCTAAAAGTTGATTTCTAAATTTATAAACTATTTTTCTCTGCTCATTAGCTACATCGTCATATTCAACTATCTGCTTACGCCCCTCGTAATGCATATTTTCAACTTTTTTCTGTGCCTTTTCAACTGCACGAGTTACCATCTTTGATTCTATATATTCACCATCTTCAACTCCAAGTCTTTCCATGATAGACTTTATCTTATCGCTTCCAAATATACGCAATAAGTTATCCTCTAAAGAGAGATAAAATTGTGTTGAGCCTGCATCACCTTGACGACCAGATCGTCCACGAAGTTGATTGTCAATACGACGATTTTCATGTCTTTCTGTACCAAGTATGTAGAGACCACCAAGCTCTCTTACTTCATCATTCACTTTAATATCAACACCACGACCAGCCATATTAGTTGCAATTGTTACAGCACCTTTTGCACCAGCATTTTTGATAATCTCACCCTCTTGTTCATGGTTCTTTGCATTAAGTACTGTGTGTGCAATCTTTTCTTTTTTGAGAACCTCGTGCAGAACTTCAGATTTTTCGATAGAAGCAGTTCCAATTAGCACTGGTTGCCCATTTTTGGACAACTCTTTGACTGTATTTATCACTGCATCAAATTTTTCTACTTCTGTTTTATAAATCAAATCGTTTAAGTCTTTTCTAGTGATAGGGATATTTGTTGGGATAGACACAACATCAAGTGAATATATCTGTGCAAACTCTGTAGCTTCAGTTTCTGCAGTACCTGTCATACCTGCAAGTTTGTCATACATTCTAAAATAATTTTGAAATGTAATATCTGCAAGTGTCTGTGTCTCCTCTTTGATCTCTACCTCTTCTTTTGCTTCGAGTGCTTGATGTAAACCTTCACTAAATCTACGACCTTCACTTAAACGCCCTGTAAATTCATCGACAATAACTACTTCGCCATCATTAACTACATAATCAACATCTTTCTCAAAAAGATAGTTGGCCTTAAGAGCTTGATCAAGAGCATGAGGCAAGGAAGCATTTTCAGCACTATATAAATTTTCTATTTTGAAAAGTTCTTCAGCTTTTGTGATACCCTCTTCTGTGATTAAAATTACTTTATCTTTTTCATCTACAGTAAAGTGTTCATCTTTAACAAGTTTTTTAGCAATAAGATTTGCATCGGCATAGTCCTGCATCGTTTTATTTGCAGGACCAGAAATGATTAAAGGTGTTCGAGCTTCATCTATTAAGATAGAATCCACTTCATCAACAATAACGAAATGATGTCCATTTTGAACCATTTGGTCTGCTGAATAAGACATATTGTCTCTTAAGTAGTCAAAACCAAACTCGTTATTTGTTCCATAAGTAATATCTGCAGTATAAGCTTCTGCTTTAATACTTGAATCATTCATATCATCTAAAATAATTCCAACGCTAAAGCCTAAAAACTGATACAAGGGAGACATCTCTGTGCCATCACGCTTAGCAAGATAATCATTAACAGTCACTAAATGCACACCTTTGCCCTTCATGGCATTTAGAATGATAGCTAGGGTAGCAACAAGTGTTTTTCCCTCACCCGTTTTCATCTCAGCTATACGCCCCTCATGAAGAACCATTGCACCTATCAGTTGTACATCGAAATGTCTCATCCCTAAGGTTCTTATGCTAGCTTCTCTGGTGATCGCAAAAGACTCTTCGAGTAGATCATCCAGAGTTTTTTCATCAGCCAGTACACTATCTCTTAAAGCACTAAAAGCTTCTTTTAACTCACTATCGCTTAACTCTTTAAAGTTTGATTCCAAAGAGTTGATCTTAGCAACTCTTTTCGCATATTTTTTTAATTCTCGATCATTTGAAGTTCCAAATATCTTACCCATTAATGCTTGTAGCATTCTCAACCTTATATACGCTACTATATAGTAAATTATATAGTGCATTGAAATTGTTTTTATTTTATCATAGTATACATAATAAAAAGCATAAACACTTTCCCATTAACTAGGAATAAGATATAATTTTTAAAAAATAAAGAATTTCTATGAAAAAAACACTCTTACTCCTTCTTAGCAGTATCCATCTGTTTGCATCACTGAATGATGTGACTTCCTTTGATGCGGATTTTATTCAAAAAATCACAGATGATAAAAATAAAGTATTGGTTTACAAAGGACACATAGTTGCTTCTAAACCTCAGAATGCTTTTTGGAAGTACATCACTCCTATAGAAAAAAATGTTTACATAACAAAATTTCAGATTACTATTGTAGAGCCAGAGATAGAGCAAGTTATCATTAGAAAGGTGAGTAGTGATTTTGATTTTTTTAAGATGATGAAAAATGCTAAAAAGATAAAAGAAAACTTATATAATGCACACTATAAAGATACTATTTTCACGATATCTACACAAAACTCCATAATCACTTCAATCTCATATTTAGATGAATTTGAAAACAGAGTCAAGATTACTTTTTCAAATCAAAAACAAAATTTAGATATAGATAAAAAGGTTTACAGAGCTAAGTTCCCTTTAGATTTTGATATTGTAAGGGATTAAAAGGGATTCTGTCCCTTTTAATCATTTAACCATTGCAGTTAATTCTTCTTTACTTACCTTGTCAAAGTTAAGATATTTGTAGATCTCATCAGTCATCTCTGGTTTGATTTTTCCAGTAACAATCTCTAAATATTCTTTTGCAGTTGGCAACGCACCTTTAAGTGCGACAACAGCAGAAAGTTCAGCACTCCCAAGATAAACCTGAGAACCCTTCCCTAGTCTATTGTCAAAGTTTCTTGTTGATGTAGAAAATACCCATGCATTTTGTGCAACTGAAGCTTGATTTCCCATACATAAAGAACAACCAGGGATCTCAGTTCGAGCTCCAGCCATACCAAATACAGAGTAATAGCCCTCCTCTTGAAGTGTTTTTTCATCCATCTTGGTTGGAGGACAAATCCATAGTTTATTTTTAACTGCACCCTCACCTCTTAAAATCTCACCTGCTGCTCGGAAAAGACCAATGTTAGTCATGCAAGAGCCAACAAACACTTCATCTATTTCAGTTCTTAAA
>JALUXP010000012.1:0-20000 GCA_027013295.1 Sulfurimonas sp. | reverse complement strand
ATTGTACATTGATTAATTAATTAATTTTATAAGTAGGTATTATCTATGTATCATATTTAAAGACAAATATATATAATCTTGATAGAAGATATTGTTATGCATTATAATAGTGAAAATATAATCTGTTATATAACTATTTGTAATTATTCTATTTTATCGTTTAAGTTTCAATTTAAAATAACTCCCATATAATACTTGCAGTCGAAATAGTTTTCGCTATTTAATTTTAAATACTCTGAGGAGAGAACATATGAAAAAAACAATCAAATTAGCATTAAGTGCTTCTTTATTACTAGGTGCTACATCAGCTTTCGCAACAAACGGTGATCTTATGATCGGTCAAGGTGCTCAGTCTCGTGCGATGGGTGGTGTTGGTATTGCTAAAAGTTTTGGTGCACAATCTGCTTTAGCGAATCCTGCTATGATTAGCTCTGTTAAAAATATGGAAATAACAGGTGTTGCAACTTACTTTGCTCCATCAGTTTCTTTTGGTTCAAACGCTGCTTCTGCTGCTGCAGGTAGTACAGCTGCACCAACTATGGCTGATAGTGCAACTCCTGCAAGTGTTATCCCTGAGATTTATTTTGCACAAAGAATTAATGAGAGTTTAGTATATGGCGTTTCTATAACTGGTGTAGCTGGTATGGGTACTGATTATAAAAGTACAGTTGCGGGCTATACAGCTGCTCAAGCAAGTGGAACAAATGGTTCTTTTGGTATGACTACTGCTTTATCAATTGCAAAAGTTGCAATTCCTGTTTCTTATTCAACTTCTGGATTTACTATTGGTTTGGCTCCTGTACTACAATATGGTGTCCTTCAAATGAACTATACTAAGCAAAGCCCAACTACTGGTGCTTATTCTCGTTCAAATAATCCAAAATCAAGTAGTACAGGTTTTGGCTATGAACTCGGACTTTCTTATGATATGAAAGATGCTGGAGTTGAAGGTTTAACTTTAGCTGCAGTGTATAAATCAAAAATTGCAATGAAATATGCTAATAATATTGCTTCAGCATTAACTGATTTTGGTGTAAAATCAGTTAAATCTGGTGATAAACTGGATCAACCTGCTGAGATTGGTCTTGGTCTGTCTTATGCTATGTCTGGAAATACAATAGCAATAGACTATAAAAACATTCAATGGTCTAAGGCAGCTGGATATGGTGACTTTGGTTGGAAAGACCAAAATACAGTTGCTGTTGGTTATGAATATGCTACAAATTCATGGGCATTTAGAACTGGTTTTAACTATGGTAAATCACCAATTGCTGAACAAGCAAATGCTCAAGGTAATCCTCAAACTTATGATGGTGGTGCAATCAATTTCTTCAACTTGTCAGGTTTCCCAGGTGTAGTTAAAGAACACTTGACTATTGGTGGTGGTTATAATATTAGTGATGCATTGTCTTTAAATGCTGCTGTTGTATATGCACCAAAAGTTACAGTTTCTTATAATACATCAGGTATGACTGCTGGTATGGTGGCTCAGGCAGGAGGTAATGCTGCAACAGCTGGTGCTTCTACTGCTAATGTAACTCACTCTCAAATGGGTGTTACTATAGCTGCAACTTACAAATTCTAATCTGAATTAACTCGTTCCCATCGTCCCCGATGGGAATGTATATATCAATAACACCTCCTTACAAAACTATAACACCGATCATAAGCAAATATATGCATTCCAAAGCTGGAGCTTAGGAACGAGAGAATTGGTTCTAAGTAATGATTCTTTATTTAAAATTTTAAGTTTATTTGTTATAATCCTAAAGTATTGCTATGCAATGGCAATATATAAAAAGGATTTAAGAGATGCTTCCACTTGGTTTTGGTAAGAGTTACTTTACACTTGCAGCTATTCAAGCTTTTGTGTCACAACTCAAGATTTCAGCACTCTCAAATTCTGTTTCCACTCTTAGCGGAAAACCACTTACTATCAAGATAGCATCCCCTCCTAAATCATAATTTTTTAAACAACTCATCATTCTCAACTACCATATAAAATTTAGGAAAATACATTCAATGAACAATGCAATAAAACTATCACTCATCTCAGTCGCTCTTTTAAGCCAACTTCATGCTAAAGAGGTTGTTTTAGCTCCCATAGAGGTAAGTGCATCTCTTGGAACTGATGTAGATAAGAAAAACTTAACAGATAGTATGACTATCATCACAAAAGATCAGCTCAATGAAGCTCGCATAACCAACCTAGCAGATGCACTTAACCGCCTTGGTGGCATTGCTATGACACAAAATGGTGGTCCAGGAAAAGCAACATCAATGTTTATCCGTGGTATGGATACAAAACGCCTCTTGGTACTCATAGATGGTGTAAGGTACAACAACCCAACTGCTGTCGGTGCAGCAGCAGAATTTTCACAAATCATGCTTTACAATGTAAAACAAATAGAGATCATAAAAGGTGCTCAATCTGGTGTATGGGGTGCAGATGCAAGTGGCGGGGTTATCAACATCATCACTTCTACTGCAAAAAAAGGGCTCCATGCAAGGACAAACTTAGAATATGGTTCTTTTAACACGAAGATAGGTTCACTTATCTCATCATATGCCCAAGATAATTTTGACATCTTAATAGGTGCTTCCATATATGACAACAGTGGATACTCTGCTGCTGAACCAAAACATGGCAGCCCAAATTATGGTAAAAGAGGTGATGCCTTACACTACGAAAAAGATCCTTATAAAAATCGAACCTTAAACGCTAAACTAGGGTATAACTTTACTAAAAAAGATAGATTAGAGGTAAACATAGAGACTATAGATGCTACTGTAAAGTATGATTCTGGTGCTGGTTTAGATTCTCCCATCCCCCAAACGATACTTAGCAATAAATTTTACACGCTCGCTTTTAAACACTCAAGTGATATTCAAAAAATCAACCTTTCGTATCATCTTTCTACATTTAATAGAGTTCTAACATATGTTGACTACTTTACATCTGCGGCTGTTAATTCTGCTTATAAGGGTTCGGTAAATGAAGTAAAACTAGCTGATAAGATTTCATATATGGAAGATGGTTTTTTAAGAATTGGTGTATCTTACCAAAAGTTTGAACAACTTAAAATCACTGCCAATACAAACAAAAGCTATAGTGCTACCTCTGCTTTTGCATCCAACTACAACAAATTTGCAAAAAAGACTATCCTTACAGAATCAATCAGATACGATAAATATAATAATTTTGATGATGCACTTACTGGGAAAATTGGTGTAAAACACTTTATTACTGGAGATTTTTATCTGAGTTCAAATATAGGGACAGGTTTTAATCCTCCTACTCTTGGACAGCTCTACGGACAATGGGGAGCAAACCCAAATTTAAAACCTGAAAGATCACTCACAAGTGATGTGAGTATTGGTAATGATACCATCTGGATTACAGGGTTTTATAATGAGATTACAGATTTGATTGCTTATGTTACAGACCCTATAACTTATGCTGGTGGCTATGTACAGATTGCTGGTAAATCAAAATTTAAAGGTGTAGAGTTAGGGTACAAAGATTATTTCTTTGATGCACTAGGAGTAGATGCAACCTATACATACCTAAAAACGGAAGATGTAAATGGCAAAGCACTTGCCCGTCGTCCTAAACATCAAGTTGATACAAATATAATCTACTATGTGAGTGATGCTCTTGACCTTGGTCTTCATGGACAATACATCGGTCAAAGATATGATCAAGCTAATGATAAAGGAGCTCAAACTGGTAAATATATAGTTGCAAACTTCGTAACTAACTATAAAGTCAACTCATATACCACTCTTTATGCTAAAATAAACAATATAACCGATAAATATTACCAAATCGTAGATGGTTATGCAACGGCACAAAGAAGTTACTATGTAGGTCTCAATGCCAAATACTAAGGATTGAAAATAAAAAATCATATATTGACAAGAGAGTTTATAAAGTACAAACTTTTAAACTCTCTATTTTTAGGACTTTCTGTTGGGAGTATCTTCATACTTTACGCTCCACTAAACCCATCTGTTTATAGTCTGGGTGGGATAGTTCTAGCTTTATCTATGCTTTTTATTGCTAAGATTTACTCAAAAATTTTGACCATAAACTACTTCTATAAAATATCACTTTTTGTAGAGATAGTTGTACTTTTTATGTTAGTATATTTTCTTTTGTTTTCATATAGCTATACCACTGCACTCATAGTCTATGTAGGTTATCAACTTACCTTTACCTTTGGTTCATACCTTATCCGTGCGGAGACTCTATTTTTAAAGAGAAGTACCATACTGGGATTTGTTGATGTTGCAAAACAAAAAGGTTATCTTTTTGGGATGCTTGGCTCTTACATCTTTTACAAAGGTGTTGAGTATTTTTTTCATCTCAATGATAAACAAGATCAAGTTTATTTTATACACTTTTTACTTCTTGGCGTTCAACTCTTTACAATAGTCTACCTTTTAAAGGCTTTTAAATGAGTTACGAATCTTGGTTTAATGAGTTTGCAACCAAACACAAAGCTATTGTCGATAAGCTTATTAACAATGATTTTAGTAAAGATGAGATTGTTGAGTACTTTGACTTTGACAATATGGTTAAAGAGGAAAATGACTTTTGTCCTCTCTACAAAAAAAACAAAAAATGTCACGATATGGAGGAGCTCAACTGCTATCTCTGTGCTTGTCCTAACTTTCGTTTTAATGATGAGGGTATCAAAATATATAATGGTAAAAAAATTCTCAGTGAATGTGAGATAAACAATGGGGAAAAACTGCTTGCAGAAGATAAAATTCATCAAAACTGCTCTAAATGCACCGTCCCACACCATAAAAGTTATGTCAAAAAAAATTTTGACTTAGATTGGAAGAAGATAATGAATAGATGCAATCTAAATGTTAAATAACTTATCTTATAATATTACACAAGGAAAAATATGAAAAAAATTATAGCAAGCATACTTCTAAGTATAGTCTTTTTAGGATGTGCATCAAGTAGTGAAAACACACAAAACCAAGAGCCAAAACTTCTCGTAGGTAAAAAGCTTTCACACATCACACTCAACGACCAATTTGACAAGCCTCAAACGATGCCAAATGATATAACAACAGTCATCTTCGCTTTTTCAAAACCTATGGGACATCTTTGTAACGACTTTTTTGCAAGGCAAAGCCCCACCTATCTGGGTGACAACAAAGCTCTTTTTATCGCAGATATTAGTGGAGCACCCTCTCTCATAAGAAGTATGTTTATCATCCCTGGACTTAAAAAGTTTGATCACAAAGTCCTTATTTTAGACAATGAAGAGGCTGCAAAAGAGTACAAGCTTGGCATGGATATAGACAAGATTGCCGTAGTGAGTATCAAAGGTGGCATCATCACTGCCATTAAAACAGCAACTACTCCTAACGAGCTCAAAGCACTCATCCAACATTAAAGGAAATTGAAAATTTAATATAGTCTCTGTGGATTTCTGCTATAATAACCAACTATTTCTTAGAAAAGGAGATTATCTTGTTCAAAACAGTTAAATCTAAAGTAGTTCTTTCCTTAACACTTATCAGTATCTTAGGTCTTATAGGAATGAGTAGCTATCTTTCACATACGCTTCAAAATTTATCCAATATAACCTCCAAGAAATCTTTAACAATGCTGAGTCAATCTATCTTTCAGACAATGACTACAAGCATGATGCTAGGCGATCAAGAACTCGTTGAAGATACTTTAAAATCTGCCCAAAAGATCAGAGGGATTCAGTCTCTTCATATCTTTAAATCAAAAGCTGTTCAAGAAACATTTTCACCAGATGAAAAGTACACCTCAAATGCCCTGATTCGTGATGTCCTCGAAAATAAATCTTTAAAAATCATAGAAAAAGATGAGCAGGGACAACATAATATTCGTATGATTCAACCTATGATAGCTGAGAAAAAATGTTTAACTTGCCACTACAATGCTCAAGTTGGTTATGTCTTAGGAGCGATGGATCTCGTTATCTCTTTGCAGGAAGTAGATGAAGATATCAAAGCTACCAATATAACGCTTATCATTACACTCATCATCGCTGCTCTTTTGTTTGGACTTGCTTCAACTGTGTTTTTCTCAAAAGAGATTTTCGCCCCTATCAAAAACCTTAAAGAGCGTATCGCTTCACTTGTAGGTGGAGACAAAGATTTAACAAAACGAGTTGAGCATAAAAATCAAGATGAATTTGGCCAAACTGCTAGTGAGGTGAATGCTTTCATAGAGATGATACAAACAACTGTCAATAGTGTCAAATCTTTAGGGGAACAAAACTTTAGTATTGCCAAAGAGATTGAAAAATCAAGCCATGTCATCAGAAAAAGTACCGAACAAGAGCAAGATATAGTTAAAGAAACCACTCAAAAATCAGAGTCTATTAAAATCCTCCTAGATCAAAATCTTGAAGCTTCCATTGAGACACAGAAAAATGTATCTGAGGCTCATAAAGAACTTGATGTGGCAAAAGATTCACTCACTACACTTTCAGAAGAAGTAAACTCTTTTGTTGAGATAGAAAACGAGCTTTCAGCTGAACTAACAGATCTAAAAACAGATGCACAGAGTGTCAAAGAGGTACTCAATATCATCAAAGATATAGCAGAACAAACAAACTTACTTGCACTCAATGCTGCCATAGAGGCGGCCCGTGCAGGTGAACATGGACGAGGTTTTGCTGTAGTTGCTGATGAAGTAAGAAAACTTGCAGAGAGAACTCAAAAATCTTTAACGGAGATAGATATAAATGTTAGCACTATTGTTCAGTCTATCAATGATGTAAGTGATAAGATGCAGACTAATGCTAAAAATATAGAAAGCTTAGTCAATATTTCTGATGAAGTTGAAACTAAAATCAACAACTCATCAGAAGCTATCCAAAACTCAAATGAGGTAGCAAATAAATCTGCTCAAGATACACAAGAGATCTCTAGCAATGTGAGTGAAATCATAGAGTATATCAATAACATAGAGATACTCTCAACCGCGAACAATACAAGTACGCAACATATAGAATCTGACCTTAACAAACTCGTAGCAGTTGCCAATAAACTCCAATCAACGATCAATGAGTTTAAAAGTTAACGGTTACGCGTGTAGTTTTTTCTAAAACATTTATTGCAAATATTATGTTTAGAATTTGCAGGTAATGGTACTCCACACATTCTACAAGTTTGTACAAAATGAGGTTGCTCAAGAGAGAGTTCTATATACTTGTTGATTACTCCTCTGTTTTGTCTTGCCTTTGCCTCATCGACAAAATATTCATCAAACCTATAATTAAGCCACAAGTAGAGGGATATCTCTTTGACCATATCTTCTGCTCGGAGTAGATCCTCTGTAGTTATTGCATGTTTACCGTGGAGTTTTGTCACCCTATACTCAATCAACTCTTTGTGCTCTAAAGCATGAGCATAGCGTTCAAATGCACTCACAATATAAGGAGATTTCAAAGTTAAAGGGGCACAAGAGAGATGGTACTTTGTTGCTATATCTAAGTCATAGGCATCCACTATCTTTGAAACTTCAAGCATATCATCTAAATTTGAAGCGACAAAAGGTCCATTAAACTCCATATTTTCAACAAAAAATTTAAAAATCTCATAGAGAGAATTTTCTTCTAAAATATTTGCTACAAGTTTGATATGTTCTAAATTTGCCATCACCTTAAACGGGATACTTATCTCTTTACTTGGTTTATAAAAGTTTTTCGTAACTATTTTTAAAACATCCCTACTTAAAGCCCCTACAAAACCCTCTTCACTCATCCCATAACGACCAGCACGACCAGATATCTGATGAATCTCACTTGGAAGCAACTCCCTGTCTTTGACTCCATCAAACTTTTTAGCTTTTGAGAAAAGAAGTGTCAATATGGGAAGATTAAGCCCCATAGCTATAGCATCTGTAGCTATGAGAAGTTCTGTCTCCCCCTCACGAAAACGCCTTGCTTCCTCCCTCCTTACTTCTGGAGAAAGATTGCCATAAACTACACTCACATCAAAATTTTTAGAGAACTCTTGCTTGAGTTTTAATACATCTCGTCTTGAAAATGCGATGATGGCAGTTCTTGGTCTGATATTTTGTGCATCTGTTGGTTTATCTAGGAGTACAAGTGGGTTTTTACGCTCAAACTCGATGATCTCTAGCTCTTCACCGAGATACTCCGCTAAAGCGACAATAGCCTCTTTGGAATTGGGAGAACCGGTCATGATAACCTCTGAGGCTGGAGCACCGATGATAGCATTTGCCCATGCCCATCCACGGTCACGGTCACCTATCATCTGCACCTCATCTATGACACACACATCTACATCTACTCCGAAGTTAAGCATCTCTATGGTTGAGCTAATATGCGTCGCTTCATCATTTATCATCTGTTCCTCACCCGTTATGAGTGAGCTATCGATCCCTTTTTCTTTTAGGGTTTCATAACCCTCTAGTGCCAAAAGCCTTAAAGGTGCAAGGTAGTAACCTGTATCTGCTTCTTGGAGTTTTTGCATAGCTGTATAGGTTTTGCCACTATTTGTCGGACCTATGTGTAGCGTTAGTTTTCTTGACATCTCTCTAGCGATGGGAAAAAGGTTTTTAAAATCTCGTATCGTCCCAGCCAAAAGTGTTTGTCTTTGCTGTTTAACAATATCTTCCCCTACAGAGTAGATAAATTTTCGTACTGTTTTTTTACTAATCTTTGGTGTGATTATTAAAGTTTTTGGAAGTAAATCAAGTAAAAATTTATATACTTTTTGATGGAGATACTCTTGTGTAAAGTTGAGAGACTCAGCATAACGACTACACTCATCTACGATGCTCTTTAAGTCTGCCATAAAATAGCTTTCATGCTCCTCTTTGATGGACTGAATCACCTCGCTAAAATCAAGCTCTTTTTCATCCCAGATATCTTCTAAAACAGAGAGTATCTCTAAATGTAACTCCAGCTTGTAATGAAACTCTTTTGTTGCGTAGGGAAATAAGATGCTCTCATCTACTCCTAAGATAAGCTCCTCTTTTAAGGCTTCAAAAGACTCTACCTTGAGGTGTGATCTGATGATAGTTTCTAAAACCTCATCTTTGATGCGTGGGTATCTTTTGATCTCTGGAGGAGAGGAACGAAGAGAGGAGACTATCTCTTTTTGTGAGAGATATTTGTGCTTATGAGGAAGTTTTTGTATAAAGAGGTTAACCTCCTCTTGGCGTTTTTTCTTAACTCTGCCTTTTTCAGCATCAATGTAACTGATGATGTCTTCTAGTGCATCTTCATCTAACTCTTGAGTTGGATACGACTTCGTTTTAAGTACCTCTATCTTATGAAAACTCTCCCCAAAGAGTACATAATGGGTAGATGCATTAAACACGAAAGTATCATCAATCTCGAAAAAACCATCAAGAGCATCTTCTATCTTCTTTCGCTTGACCTCAAAACGGATATGACGGAGTTTTGACTCTATCTTTTGTGGTGTGATTTTTTTGGCTCGTTTATCTGAGAACTCTGCATAGATCTCAGCTTCTTCCTCAGGAGTCATCTCAAACTCAGCCATCACCTCATCAAGTTTTTCTAAAGAACTATGGATAGGTTTTTTTGTTTTATCACTAGGGTAGATGACCCCCTCATTTTCAAAAAAAGTAAGAATATCTCGACGCAAATCACTATCTGCCGAACTCCAAAGTTTTCGCAGTGCTTTAAGAAGAGCATCTTTAGAGTGGTCTATCTCGTAGATGCCAAGTGCACTAAAAATCGCACTCAAAGTCTCACCACTCACACGCTCAACACCAACATCAAAAGGATCCCCATCAAAAAAGTGTTTGATGCGTTGATTGATTTTTACATTTTTTTTATTTTTTTTTGCCATAAATTCTTTTTTTGCTTATTATACTACAAGATGATGAAGTTATACCATAACATTTCAAGCCACATACCTCTTAAACTTTAAAATACTCGCTACCGAGAAAAACAAAGCAAACCCTGCCAATGCCAGATAATCTATACTTAAGTCCATAAATAGGGTCTCTTTTATGAGTACACCACGGATTATCTCATTGAAATAAGTGAGTGGCAATATATATGCGATGGGTCGGATGAACTCAGGCATCGCCTCCACTGGAAATATCATCCCAGAGAGTAATACTGAGGGGATGATGATGAAGATAGCTATAAACATCGCTTGTTGTTGTGTTTGTGAGATGACTGAGATGAACAAACCCAAGGCTATCATAGCACCGACATAGACTATACTCAAAAGTATCAAAGAGAAGTATGCACTTGCAGGTAATGGTAAGTCAAATATAAAATAGCCTAATGCTAAGATAAAATAAAACTCAAACAGACCTATAAGAGTATAGGGAAGTATCTTTGCGATGATGAGCTGTGTCTTGGAGATTGGAGCGACAAGAAGTTGTTCTAAAGTATTGTTCTCTTTTTCTCTTACGAGTGAGATGCCAGCAAGGACAAGGGCTATTTGCATGATAAGCACCCCAATAACAGCAGGCAAGAAAAACCAAGTCTCTAACTCATCTTCATTAAACAAGACCTCCGTATCTACAACAAAAGGGGCATCCGCTATCACTACATTGTCCGCATCCTCACCTAAAAAATACATATCCGATGTAACATCCTTATCATCTATCGCACTAGAGTTGTTTTTCATGCTTGTTGCGAGAGAGGGCATCGTACCATCTACAAAGAATTGTACATGAGGCTGTTCATTGTCCGTAAGCTCTTTAGAGAAATCCTTTTGTATAAACATCCCAGCATGAGCACGACCAGAACGGATCTCCTCAATAATCTGCTTTTTTGAATCTACTTTGTAAAGTTTAAAATAACCATCAGACCAAAGGTTGGTTTTGATGAGGCTTGAAAAGTAGGACTTATCTTCATCCACATAAGCCATATTTACATCTTTTGGCTCTAAACGCAGGGCATATCCAAACAATACGAGCATCATTATGGGCATAAAGATTAAAAAACCTATAAGTCTAGGCTCACTTTTGAGTTGCATAAACTCTTTTTTTGCTACCGCCCCTATAACACTCATGCTACCACCTCCTGAGTCAATGCTATAAATACATCTTCTAAATTGGCTCTTGTACTTTCTAAAGATACATCCCCTTGTGTATATGGTGCTATGAGACCACCGAGCCACTCTTTTGAACATTCTTTTTTGACAATAATGCGAAGTTCATCTCCAAACTGATTGACAAGATGCACTAAGTCATCTGTGCGTAAAACTTCTAAAAGCTCATACTTGAACTCTTGTGTAAGTTTATAAACATCATAAGCTTCTAAGGAGTTTTCAACCTCTGTCGGTGAACCCTCAGCAACAACAACACCCTTGTTTAAAAAAGCGATCTTATTACATCTTTGTGCCTCTTCCATGTAATGTGTTGTTACAAAAAGTGTCTTTCCCTCTTGGGAGAGTTCATAAAATATATCCCATAGCTCTTTTCTCGTAGAGGGGTCTATCCCCGCTGTTGGCTCATCCAAGAAGAGGACTTCAGGTTGATGACAAAGTGCACAACACAGGGAGAGTCTTCGTTTGTAACCACCGCTCAAACTCCCAGCTTTTGCATCTTTGTACTCAAATATCTTATATCTTTTTAGTAAGCCAAGCAGTGTTTTTTCATCAGTTCTTTCATATAAAGAGGCATAAAATCGCAGGTTTTCCATCACACTAAGCTCATCATAAAGACCAAAATACTGTGCTACATAACCTATCTTGTGTTTGAGTGCATCTGAATTATCTGACAAGGCAATCCCCCCTATAGATGCCTCGCCAGAACTTGGTTTTAAAAGTCCGCACAGAATACGAATAGTCGTTGTCTTTCCAGCAGCATTTGGACCAAGTAAACCAAATATCTCACCCTTAGCTATCTCTAAAGAGAGATTATTGACAACATTCGATCTATTAAAGGATTTTGTGATGTTACTCAATGTTATCATCGTAGCCTCTTTTTTAAAAATGATTTTATTTTTTATTATACTCAAAGTTCTCTTGATTATAATATCAATATGAACTATCCAAGAGAGTGGACTCAAAAAGAGTATCTTAGCAATAAACAAAAACTAGAAGCACAGGGCATCAAAGTGCTTCTCATAGATACTATATTGTCACCTATCTCTAAAGCTGATACAGTTGTTTACAACCCTCCACTTTTACAAAAAGAACCCAAAGGGAGTGTCTTTGTTTTTTATTGCGATAGTGGAAAAGCTACGCTCAATAGACTAGATGAATACAAAAAAAAGTTTCCCAATAACCCATGCATCTCCCTCAAAGGTGGTCGTGGATACTGGAGAATCAATATGATGGTAGAAGATGATTAACGAGAAAGATTTACAAAATTTTGTCCATTGTTTAGATGAAAAAAGATTTTATGATGCCCATGAAGTTTTAGAAGCGTTATGGTTTGCTAAAAGGTTTGAGAACTCAAATGAAGTTAAACTCATCAAAGGTTTCATCAATGCAGCTGTAAGTTTTGAGCTCATCAAAAGAGGTCGCCATGCCCCAAGCAAAAAAGCTTGGCTAAACTACCTCAAATATAGACAATATCTCTTTAAAACAAAAAGTAAAAAAGTACAGCTCTATTATGAAGTGCATCTCCACATAGAAGCTACTCATAAAATTATGCACTCATGAAAATACTCTTCATCGTTCTCTTTTTAGCAGGGCAACAACTCTTTGCTATCATCTCTATAGTCCCAGTTAAGATAGGGGAAAACCCAGGTATCTCTACTAAAATGCAAGCTGGTCTTGACACAAAAAGAGGTTATACCGACAGAGATTTTTACAAGGCTTCTGTACGAATCACTTACGATGAGAATTATAACTATGTTCTTTGGGGTGAAATTTCTGGGGTATACGGAAAATCAAATGGTCAAGAAACGACAAATAAAAGTTTTGCACACCTACGCTTTATCCATGCCCTGACAAAAAAAAACATCCGAGATGAGTATTTCATCCAAGCTCAGGAAAACAAGTTTAAAGCTATCAAAACACGCAGACTCGTAGGGGGTGGACTTAGGTTTACACTTTTTGAGACATTCAAGGGAGCAAAAGGCTATCTTGGAGTGGGTGGATTTTATGAGTACCTTAGCTATACTAACCCAGTTCTTGACCCAAACGAAAACAATATAAGGATCAACACCTACTTCTCCTACAAAGCGACTTTCAATAAAGACTCCCATCTAGCTTACACCATGTATTATCAACCACGAATCAATAACTTTAGAGATCAACTTATCTTAAACAAGTTTGAACTTCAACTTCAGGTTTATCCTAAACTTTATCTAAAATTTAGCGTTTATTATAATCTAGATTCCTCTCCCCCTTCAAGTATTTACAAAAATTATGGTTTTAGACAAACAACAACTTTTGTTTATGACTTTTAACCATTTAATCTTGTCCTACCCCAAGAATACAGAGAAAAAGAAGCTATCAAAGCTATAAAAGATGCACTCAAAAAGAGTAGCTCTGGGTAGTACTGATACAGATATCCAGAATACAAAGCCCCCACAAACGCTCCAAATCCATAAGTGATCCCTGAGAAAAATTGTTGTGCAAGACTTTTGTGTTTGTAGAGATGAAAGAGGTAGCTAATGGCTGCTGAGTGAAAGAGAGCAAAACTAAGAGCGTGGAGTGATTGGGAAAAGAAAAGTATAGGGAGATTCTCTGGAAATAGATAGACTAAAAACCATCTCAAAGCTGTTACGAAAGTGGTTAATTGTAGCACTAAAAGAAGATTTCCTCGCAAAAATTTTCCTTGAAAAAAAAGCATAAACACCTCAACGATGACACCAAAACTCCACAGATAGATGGTCATATCTAAACTCAGTCCAAAATCAGTCTCATAGATGGTAAAAAAGTTGTAAAATGGACCAAAACCTACCTGCATAAGTGTGAGTCCCAACCACAACTTCCAATCTCTTAAAATATCAATGTCATTTTCTAATTTACTTGTTTGACTCAGCACCTCTTTATGCCCCGCTACGATAAAAAAGGCAACGATCACTGTACTTATGGCAAGAATGAGAAGGTAGGTAAAAGCTACGCTCGGTGGGGTTAAGAACTTGACCAAGATGAGTGCTACCAAGATAAAACCTACCGAACCAAAAAGTCTTGTTTTTCCATAGTGTTCTTTGCCTAAAAAGTTCAGAGCAATAAGTTCAATATAGGGGAGTATCAAAGATATTCCAACCCCAATACCGATATTTGAAAAAAGTAATTTATAAAAATTATCGAGTGAAAAGTAAAAAGCACTCGCACTTAACAGCATAATAAGTAGTGCATAATTAAAACTTCTCGCATCAAGTTTCAAACCCTTGATAAATAAAAATGGAACAACAAACCGCACCAAAGGGGCTGCTGCAAAGATGATGCCTATGTCACTTGCACTGTATCCACTCAGACTTAATACTTTTGGCAAAAAAATAATATAAACACCAATAAGTGCAAAATAAAAAAAATAAAAAAATGATAGGAGTATCTGCATAACGCAATTATACCCATTCTAAATCAGTCCAACCCTTTGAAAACTAAATTTCATCTATGCTATAATATCACTATGTATAAAAAATTATATCCTAAAATCGCCGATGCTCTAGTAGAAGATGGTTATATAGTTATTGCTGATGCTCTACCTGACAAACTTTCTCAAGAACTCAAACAATTTGCTATAAATGAAAAAGAGTTTAGTCGTGCTGGCATCTCTTCAAAAAGCGATTTGCATCTTGATGATACAAGAAGATTAGATAAGATTCACTGGTTAAATGAAGATGGTGCTTGTCAGTCCGAGTTTTTGAGCTTTGCTGATGGACTTAGAGAGCATCTAAACTGTGAGCTTTATCTGGGACTTTCTTATTATGAATCACATTTTGCTATCTATGCTGAGGGTGACTTTTATGAAACACATCTTGATGCTTTTAAAAACTCTAAAAACCGAGTAATTACTACTGTGTATTATCTCAATGAAGAGTGGATAGAAGATGATGGTGGTGAATTAGTCGTGTATGATGGTGAACATAATTTTGTAGCCAAAGTAAAACCAGATGCAAATACTCTCATAGTGTTTATGAGTGAAAAATTTCCACATGAAGTTTTATCAACAAACAAAAAAAGATATTCCATCGCTGGTTGGTTTAGGGTCGATAGATGATGAAGAAAAGTCTTTTAATCATTATATTATCTCTAATGCCACTCTCTGCAATGAGTGTTAAAGAGAAAAAGAAAATCTTTATAGAGAGCGTTTTGCCTACTATACAAAAGGTACATAGAGCAAATACTTTGAGATATGAGAATATGAAAGCATCTGCTGATACCAAGCTCCTAGAAGCGCTCAAGCCTCCCCCTGTTAGTATCACTTTAGCCCAGGCCGCTATGGAAAGTGCATGGGGTACGAGTCGTTTTTTTCGTAAAGCCAATAATATATTTGGAGTTTGGGCTTATGGAAAAAATACGCCTAGAATTGCTGCTAAGAAAAAACGCAATGGAAAAACTATTTGGGTAAAAAAATATGATTCGATTGAGGCAAGTGTTAAGGACTATTATCTTAACATTGGGAGAAGTTTTGCATTTAAAAAGTTTCGTAGTCTCAACCTTAAAACCCAAAATCCTTATGAGCTTGTCAAAGAACTTAGGATGTATTCTGAAAAAAGGGAGCTTTACTCAAAAGAGTTAGCACAAATTATTCGGTTCAATAACTTTACAAAGTATGATGAGGTGCTACCTAAAGCATCTCAGTAGCACGACCTTGGATGATGTGTATATCTTTAGCTTGAAGCTCTTTGAGTGTCTGGGCATCCATCACCCCTGTCGCTATAAGATCGATGCCAAGGGCATCAGTGATGAGTTTGAGTGCACCTAATCCTTGTTCACTTTGACCTAAAAAGTAGTCTTTTTCAGCTTTGATGTAGGTAGGATGGAGATCTTGTAGATATTGGTAGTCGGTACTCTCTCCGATAAACTCAAAGATAGCAAGTTCGATATTGTGTTCTTGGAGTAGATGTTTGTAGAGTTTTACATTCTCAGAATTTTGACTTACAAGTTTGTCTGGCATCTCAATGATGAGTTTAAATGGGAGTTTTTTTGCATGATTTCTAAAGAGAGTGCTCATCTGCTCATAAGTTTCTGGTGATTCTAAAAAGTCAAAAGGGAGTCTGAGTGAACATGTGGAACTTTTGAGTTTCATGTCAGGTTGAGTAAATATCATATCTAAAACTTTTCTATAGATATCTGTTCCAAGTCCTGCTTGGTTTGCAGGAGCCATAAACTGACCAAAATAGTAGGTTTGTCCATCAACACTCATGGAAATACTCAGAGCATTGTGTGCATCTTTTTTTGTTTTTGCATTAACAGCTTTGTAAGATAAAAAGTTAAATCCACTTCTCTCTATCGCTTTGTTGATGATACCTCTCCATGCATCTTTACCCATAACCTCTGTTGCATTTTCGGCATGATCAAGATGGATGTTGGTATCACTAAATTTAGCTTGTGCTAGGGCATTATCTGAAAGAGAGAGTAGTTGACCGATATTTTGTGTGTAGTTGTATTGGTAAAGACCGAGAGAGATAAAGGTGACATCTGTATCGAGTTCTAGTTCTACGATAATGGTTTGAACTGCATCACGAATATCTTGTGCAATTTGGAGTGCAGCCTCATCGGAACAATCTGGTAAAAGGACAGAAAATTCAGTACCATTCATCCGTGCAACGATAGAGTTCTTAAAACTTGCAGAGTGTTGCTTAAAGACAGTAGCCATATTTGAAAAAAGTTTGTCTACCTCTCTGTGACCAATCTTTTCATTGGCTTCTATGACACCGCTAAAGGCTATCATGATGTTGATACCACCTTTGGAGTCTGCATCTATTTTTAAATATTCTGGAAGTTTATCGATGAGGTATTTGCGATTTCTAAGTTTTGTTGTGGGGTCGATGTATTCTAGTTCTTTTTGTCGTTTAAGCTCTTCGTTTCCTTTGTCAAACATAGCTTTTACTTTGCGAACCATTGTATTCATCCCAAGAACAACATCTTTAAACTCTTTTGTATGAGGAATCTTTTCTTGGATGATAAATTCATTGCGTGCTACAGCCTCTGCTTGACGCTGAACCTCTTTGAGTGGTTTGAGTATAGTATGGAGCAAAAGATTAAGTGTGGCAAGTCCAAAAAGTGCTAAAAGTGCAAAACTAATGAGTAGATTTTTTAGGATACTGTAGAGTTGCGAGTATGCATAAGAAACATCACTTTGAACATTGAGCAAACCTATAGGACTCCACCCTGCTGATACATTTGCACTCGCTATTGGTGCTTTTATGTCTAAGAGCTTTATGAACCATTGAGGGACATCTAACTCTTGTACCTCCCCATCCCTTCTAAAGAGAACTGCACCATCAATATCAGTCAGTGAGATAAACTGGTAGTTTCCACTATCGAAGTTAGCGTTGATCATAGTGGACATCATAGAGATATCCCCGTTAGCACTTCCTAGGGAGAGGCTAAGTGAACTTGCGGTGTTTTTAGCATCTTCAAAGAGTCTTTTTTGAACACCTTGGTTGGCTGAATTGAAGTTGAGCACTAAAACAGTGGAGAGGATTATGATGAGAAATAGTGAAAGGATGATTGCAATTTGCTTAAAAAGAGTCATAGTCTGCGTCCAGTTTTGTATTTATTATAGTTTATCATGATATATATTTATCCTACTTGAAGTTTTCTTCATATTACTCTCTTTCTAATATTAGCTTTGAGTTGATCCCATTTTTTATGCGATTGTTGCTTTTTAAGTTTTTTTCCAGTTCCAGCTCCTGTTTTTGATGCTCTGTATAGAGAATCTCCATTGAAGTTATAGATAGGGATGAGGTCTTTTCTTTTTGAGGCGGGAAAAATTTTTCGGTTGTTGTTGTCTAAAATGAGTGGCTCACTTCTTGGTGTTTTAAAGTAGGTAAGTACCATGTGAGGTGCTTTAAACTTTGTAGAGTGAACATAAGTAAAAAAAAGTTTTTTTGAACTCATACCAAGATATATCAGGGCAAAATACTTTGCAATGACATAATCTTCACAATCCCCTTTATCTTTACCTAAAAACTGATAGGGAGTAGCCCAATAATCTTTTTTTCCATAAACTTTGATATCTGGAACATATCTTACTTCGTTGTAAAATTGGTTGACAGCTTGCAGTTTTTGCATGTCTGTGCCATTTTTGACCCCATCAAGCATGACTTGAAGAAAATAAAACCTTTTTTTAGCAAACATCTTGTACTTTTTTGCAATCCTTTTGAGTGTCTTTTTATCGACATAAGGAGATGCATTGACTGAACTAAAGAGCAACAACAGCACGAGAATCAAATTTCTTATAATCATGACTTATTATATAAAACTTATGCTTGTCTTTTGTTAAAACCTGAGGTACCAAGTTTTGAGTCTATCTTAAAATTTTTACTATATTTTTTGAGATAAGAGGGAATAGCACGACCTTTGAGTTTGAGCATATCTTGAAGCATCTCTGTAGCAACCTCTTGTGCATCGAAGCATTTAAAGTCACAAAGGTAGGTAAAAAGAAGCTCCCCTTGTCTCTGCAGGGAGATTTTGTGAGTAGAGTCTGTTTGCCCATACACCCATAAGCCAAATGCATAAAACTCTTTGTAAACACTTTTTTTCCCCCAAAGAAGTTTGATGCTTTTTTTGAAATTGCCACTGTTGTAGTAAATATCCCAAAATCTTGCAAATCTTTTCATTGTCTGAATATCGTTGAAGCGGACAAGGTTGTTTTTGAGGATATCGTAAGGGGGAAAATCACTATAAGTCATCCCAAATTTTCTATCATGTCGATCTATCTCAGTACCTGAGAGTTTTTTGAGGATCCCTATCTGAATCTCACATGAGCTCAAAGCTACAAGTGCATCTAAGTTAGCTCCAAAACTCTCAAGGCTCTCACCAGGGAGTCCTACGATGAGGTCAAGGTGGATGTGTGCCTCAGTTTCATTTTCTAAAAATAAGATATTTTCTTTTATCTTTTCTAGCTTGAGGTTTCTGGAGATGTTTTGTGCCACTTCAAGGTTGAGTGTTTGGATGCCGATCTCAAGTTGCAAGGCTCCATGCTTAAAGAGTTTTATCTTCTCTTTGAGGGCTTGGGGAAAATGGTCAGGTATTACCTCAAAATGGGCAAAAAACGGCTCATCTTTTGCAAGAAAAAAGTCAAGAATTTTTGTAGCCGTTTTGATGTTGATGTTAAAGGTTCTATCGACAAATTTAAATGCCCTCGCTCCCCTCTGCCAAAGTTTTTCAAACTCATCTAGCACGGCATCTAGCTCAAAAGTTCTCACCCTCTCATCCATCGAAGAGAGGCAAAACTCACACTCAAATGGACAACCCCTTGAGACCTCTACATAAAGGTAACGGTTTTTTATATCATCATCTGTATAGTATTCATAGGGAAGTTTGAGCTCTCTGAGTGGTGGTACAGTTTGTGGGATGATCCTCTCTAAGTGCTTTTGTGGTGTTTGCAAGAGTGTTTTACAAAGCTCATAAAAAGCTAGATCACCTTCCCCTTGGATGATATGATCAGCACTCTTAAAATCAACTCGAAATGGTTGGTGTGAAACTTCTGGTCCACCGAGAATTATGGTGATGTTTGGATCTACTTTTTTGATGATTTGTATCAGTTCATTGACCTCTGATGCATTCCAAATGTATGTTCCGATGCCGATAATCTTTGGTTTATGGATGAGAAGTTTTTCAGCGATACTTTGGAGTGCATCATTGATGCTAAATTCTATGATCTTTGTCTCTGTTTGGAGTTCGGACATATTTGCATAGATATAGCGAAGTCCTAGTGAAGCATGGGTAAATCTCGAGTTGAGCGTAGTGAGTAAAATCATAGGGGATTGTAACACAGCCAAGCTTATAAAAAGGGGAAAAAGCTTGGCCAGTATATAGATATTAGGAGAATATACACTCGTTTATGTAAAAAGGGGAAACATAATTGAGATGAGTAATTATAATCCCTATTTGTAAAT
>JALUXP010000011.1 GCA_027013295.1 Sulfurimonas sp. | reverse complement strand
TCATAATAGTTACCTTAAAAATGGAGTTTACTATGGAAATATCAACACAAACAAATATTATCTCAATCACTGGTAACATTAAAAGTATCTCAGATTTTCAAACCATCAAACAAAACACTGATGGAGTTGTAAAAGAACACAAAAGTGTCACCATAAAGATACTCAACTCTCTCTCCATCACATCATCAGTTATAGGCTACTTTAACAAGCTAGTTTTAAAAGATAAAATACAAATCAATATGCAAATAGGCAATACTCAACTCATGAATCTACTCAAAGATCTCAACCTTATCTCAACATTTAATGCAAAATCGATTTAACAATGCTTATCAAAACAAAACTCAATATTATCACCGCGATAGTAGTCGCTTTTTCTTTAGTCATCATCTCGATTACACTGACAAAGGCATTTAGAGACAATGCTACATTTAAACAAGCTAGTGAGCTCAATGTACTTTCTCAAAAACTTAGTCTCGTTATCCATGAAACACAAAAAGAAAGAGGTGCTAGTGCTGGATACTTGGGTTCTCGTGGTGCCAAATTTGCTGACATAGTGCCAAAACAAAGACTCCTTACTAATGCAAAATACACAAACTTAACAAACTATCTTAAAACTATACAAATCGCCTCTTTTCCATCTGAACTCAAACTTGCTATCTCTGGATTTCAAACTGATATGGCGAAAATATCTTCTATCCGTTCTCAAGTTGATGCACTCACTATCAGTACCAAAGATGAAGTCGCTTACTACACAAAAATGAATGCAAAAATCTTAAAGATCGTCTCTTTAACTGCCAAACTCGCAACAACGCAAGAACTTGTAAAATCTCTTGATGCGTATACAAACTTTTTAAAGTCAAAAGAGCGTGCAGGGATAGAGAGGGCAGTCCTTAGTTCTACATTTGCCGCGGACAAATTCGGCAATGGGATGTTCGCCAAATGGATAAAACTTGTAGCAGAACAAGATGCCTATTTGGATTCTTATCGTTCGATGGCTACTCCTGAGTCCATAGCACTTTATAATGCGAAGATGAACTCACCTATAGTAGCACAAGTTAACAAGATGCGCCACATTGCAAAAGAAAAAGCTATCTCTGGAGGTTTTGGTGTAGATAGTGTAGTCTGGTTTAAAACTATCACAAAAAAGATCAACCTACTCAAACAGGTAGATGATGCACTCGCTGTGCAAAACACAAAACTACTCAAACGAGTAACAGAGGAACTAAAACTACACTCACTCATCACCCTCATCAGCTACATCATTTTTGCTGTAGGCATCTTTGCGATACTCTTTTTTATCGCCAAAGGGGTCAACAGAAGTGTTCATAGTTCACTAGAGAAGATATCTTGTATCTCAACAGACCTCGACTTGACATGTGATGTTATAGTCGCAGGAAAGGATGAGATATCTCAGATTTCAAAAGCTATCCATGTGATGGTTGTTGCTTTTAAGATGAGTATTCATCAAGCCTTAGATGTCCTTAAAACCACAGCAACAGAAACATCAACACTTACCAATGTAGTCCATACTCTAACAGAAAATGGCAACAAGGCTGATAAAAAGATTAGCACCATTAATGAACTCGTAACAGAAGTTGGGCAAAGGCTTGACATGGTAGAAGAAGCATCTATCACAGTAACTGAAGACCTTTCACAAACTTCTGAAGTGCTCTCTAGCTTTGTTATCAAGCTTGATAATGTAGTACAAACTATAGAAGTAGGTAATGAGCATCAACTTGAACTTGCCCAAAAGGTCTCTTCACTAACAGATCAAGCAAAAGATATCAAAGATGTCTTAGAGATTATCTCTGACATCGCAGAACAAACAAATCTTCTTGCGCTTAATGCTGCCATAGAAGCAGCTCGTGCTGGTGAGCACGGGCGAGGATTTGCTGTAGTTGCTGATGAGGTAAGAAAGCTTGCAGAACGCACACAAAAATCACTCACTGAGATAGGTGCCAATGTCAATCTTATCACTCAAAATGTTATAGAGATAGCAGATGAAACAACAAACACCACGCAAAATATGCATGAGATAGCAGAATCTGCACATGAACTCATAGGTGCAGCCCAAACATCAAACGATACTCTAACACTCACAAAAGAAAAATCAAATGATGTCATGTACCAGTCAACATTTATAGCAACTAAGACAAAAAGTCTCATTACAAATATGGATGAGATTATCCATGTACTTTCAAAAAATGCAGAGCTTAGAAATGATGTGGAGCAAGCTACCAACACCATCACAGATGGGGCTTCACAACTCAAAGATGAACTAAGTAAGTTTAAAGTTTAATGTCAAAACTTAGTATAGAAGATGATGTACTTAAATATATAAAATCATTGACCATCCTTTGTGTTGATGACTCTCAAACTACCCTTAGCATCTATAAATCTATACTTAAGGATCTAGTAAAAGAGATTGTGTATGCTAAAGATGGCTCAGATGGTCTCCAGAAATTTTTAAGTCATGAGATAGACATCATAGTCACCGACTTTGAGATGCCTATACTTGATGGACTAGAGATGAGTAAAAAGATTCGAGGTTTCAATAAAAATATCCCCATCTTGTTGGTATCTGCTGTCGAAAATATGGATATCATAGTAAAAGCACTCAATCAGCACATCACAAGCTTTATCAAAAAGCCCATCATCCCTGCTGAACTTCTCTCTACCCTAGTAAACTCTGCAAAGATTCTCATAGCAAATAAATTTTTAGAAGAGGAGAGAGAGGATAAACTCAAAGTTTACCAAGAGAAAGAAAAATACTCCAACTATCAAGAAGAATTAGCCTTTTCAAAAGAGCTCAATATCTTAAGAAATGACTTTTATTATCAGATGATAGATATGAATGACTATGCTTTCATAGACTTTTTTTACCAACCACTTGATACTTTGAGCGGAGATGCTTATAGTGCGCGTTCAGTTGGAGAAAACAAGATATTTTACTTCATAGTAGATGGGATGGGCAAAGGTATTTCCGCTTCACTGAGCTCTATCTTGATGACCTCTTTTATCAACTATCTTATTGATATTTCCTCAGAATTTGACCTTAACAGGATTATTTATGACTCCATTGAGTATATCAAACCTATCCTACTAGATACCGAAACAATCTCCATAGACTATATACTTCATGACAATGAAAAGCAACTCATGAGTTACGCAACTTTTGCGATGCCTGCCCTTTTGATGCAAAATCATCAAGGTGCTATAGAAAGACTCAACTCTAACAACTACCCTATCAGCAAGTATATTACTAAGTTCAAGATAGACACTTATGATATAAAAGATATCAATAAGTTTCTTTTTTATAGTGATGGCATCATAGAAAACGAAACAAGGTTTAGTAGCAAACTCTATAACGAATTTTTACAAGAGGATTTTTTAAACTCCTACACCCGTGAGGATATGAAAAATAAGATTCTGTGGAAGATAGATAAACCTGAAGATGACATGACTTTTATCTTCATCAATAAACCAAACTTAGCAGCTAACCTCGTTGAAGAGAGATTCTTTGAATGCCAACTTAGCGAAGTTGACAATGCTTATGAGTGGTATATTGGCATTTGGGAGACACTTACAAAAGACCCAAAACTACTTCAAAGTGCAGGAATAGCATTTACTGAACTTTACATGAATGCTTATGAACATGGTAGCTTAGGCATAGCATCTTGTGATAAGCATCAACTTCTTGAAGATGATGTTTACTTTGATGAACTCAGTAAAAGAGAGATAGACTGCACCCTCCAAATAAAAGTAAGTGTCCATAGAGTTCGACACTATTCTAACTGCTACATCATCACCAAGATAACTGATATGGGTAATGGTTTTGATACAAAGATTTTAAGTGAGATATTTAGAAATTCTCAAGCATTTAATGGTAGAGGGGTGTATATATCGAGAGCATCATCACATGGAATCTACTATAATTCCAAAGGCAATAGTGTTATATTTTTAAATAAGATCTAAATCATTGGGCGAAGCCCAAGGATTTATTTTACCAATGCAGCTTTAGAAGCTTCAACTACTGCAGTAAACGCAGTAGCATCGTTCATTGCCATATCAGCAAGAATTTTACGATCAAGTTCGATACCTGATTTTTTCATACCATTCATAAATGTAGAATAGTTCATACCGTTAAGACGAGTAGCAGCATTGATACGGATAATCCATAATTTACGGAAATCGCGTTTTTTCTGTTTACGGTCACGGTGAGCATACACTAATGAACGCTCAATTTGTTCCTTAGCTTTTCTAAAGTGCTTACGACGACCACTGTAGAAACCTTTTGCTAATTTTAATATCTTTTTGTGTCTTCTTCTACGAACAACACCTGTTTTAACTCTTGGCATTTCTTTCCTTTTTCTTTACCTATCTCACGCTTGTGCGAAGGTGTCCAATCCGAATGGACTTGCCCAATTAATCTAATAATTGGAGATTTATGATTTACTAATTTATCATAGCCTTGATACTTGCTGAATCTGTTTTGGACACTACAGCTGGGCCGTTTTGTTTACGACGAGTTCCTGCATCTTGTTTTGTAAGAATATGACTTCTATACGCTTTACCGCGTTTTATAGAACCATTTTTCTTTACTTTAAAACGCTTTACAGCGCCTTTTACCGACTTCATTTTAGGCATCGATTTTCCTTTCTCGTAAAGTTTCACTTAATATGTTTTTTATGAACAAGTCCATAAAAAATCGCTAACCGCTCAGGCACTAAAGCTAACCTTTTTACAAAGGTAGAGATAGCAACTGCATATTTGAGGCTGGATTATACCCAAATTATTCTAAATATTTGCATAATTTGAGTTAAAGTTAAGAGATAAAAAGATAAACTTCGTAAAGCCATATATGGGAAATCTACTCGATGAAAAATATAATTTTACTAACAATATTAACACTTACTCTCAATGCACAACTTGTTGATGGAGTTGCAATTATCGTAAAAAATAGAGCTATCACTCTTTTAGACATAAAAAAAGAGATGACACTCTCAAGATTACCAGCACAAAAGGCTGCTAATGTGCTCATCAGAAAAAAACTCGAAGAGATAGAGATAGAGGAGCGTAAGATTAGCGTAGCTAATGGTGAAGTGTATGACGACATCAAAAAAACAGCCTCAAGAAACAACATGAGCATTAGTGACTTTTACAAAGCAGTTCGTGAATCAAATGGGATGACTTCAACGCAACTCAAAGCACAAATTAAACAAAAACTTTTATCTCAAAAACTCTACTCTGCCATAGCTTACAGTGCTATTTCGCAGCCTGACAAAGCAGATATAGAGGAGTATTACAACCTCCATAAAGATTCGTTTATCCACCCAAAAGGGTTTGATGTGATCATCTATGTAGCTAAAGACAAGCAAAGACTTCAAGAAAAAGTTGATAACCCTATGTTTTATTCACCAGATATTCAGACCAATGAACAAAAACTTCCTTACGATAAAATCTCACCAGAGCTTGCAGGTTTGCTTGAGAAAACACCACTCAATAGTTTTACCCCCATAGTGCCAGATGGCAAAGGGGCGTATATGAGTTTTTATATCAAAAACATCGAGAGTAAAAAAGAGAGTGGGCTTGAGAGTGTCCGTATGCAGATCATTAACCAGATTATAGGAATGAAACGCAAACAGGTTCTAAGCGAGTATTTTGACAGACTCAAACTCAACGCAGATATCAAACGCTTGCGAATGCCTAAGGAGTAACAAATGCTAACTGACAAAAACTTCATTAACATAGCAACCGAACTAGCAGGTGCATCGAAGTGTGTCTCTAAACAAGTGGGTGCTGTCATAGTAAAAGATGGTCGCATCCTTAGTACGGGTTACAATGGAACTCCAGCAGGTTTTACAAACTGCTGTGATTATTGGGATGGTAAATATACTTCAGAGCATCATGAGTGGAGTAAAACTTACGAGATTCATGCTGAGATGAATGCCATCATCTGGGCAGCAAGAGAGGGCATCTCAATAGAGGGTGCTACCATCTATGTTACTTTAGAGCCATGTAGCGAATGTAGTAAAAATGTGATTGCAAGTGGCATCAAACGGATAGTCTATGCTAAAGAGTATGAGCATACACACTCAGAGGTTATCTCAAAATTTATTAAAGACAATGGTGTTAGCATAGAAAAATTACAATTGTAAGAATTAGTTTTCCATAAGTACGCATAATTATGCTATGATGAATCAAAAACAGGACTCAAATGTCATTTGAAACACTTGGTTTATCAAAACCACTATTACAAGCAATAAAAGAACAAGGCTATACAAAGCCAACACCTATCCAAGCCCAAGCAATCCCAGTTATACTTCAAAAAAAAGATATATTGGCGGGGGCTCAAACGGGTACGGGTAAAACAGCAGGATTTACCCTGCCTATGCTTGAGCTTTTAAGTCGGGCAAAACCTACAAAGCAAAAACATCAGATAAAAGCATTGATACTTACTCCCACAAGAGAGCTAGCAGCACAAGTTCATGAAAGTGTAGAGGTATACGGAAAGCATCTTCCTTTTAAAGCAACAGTTATTTTTGGTGGGGTGAAGATAAATCCTCAGATCACGAAACTTCGTAAAGGTGTAGATATTGTCATCGCTACACCAGGGCGTTTACTTGACCATATAGGTCAAAAGACTATTGATCTGCGTCATGTTGAGTTTCTCATACTTGATGAAGCTGATAGAATGTTAGATATGGGTTTTGTTAATGATATAAAAAAAGTGATAGCACAACTTCCAAAACAAAGACAAACTTTACTTTTTTCTGCAACTTATTCGGATGCTATTAAAAAGTTGTCAAACTCTTTTTTAATCGCACCAAAGCTTATCGAAGTAGCACGACAAAATACAGCAAGTGAGACAGTGAAACAAGCAGTTTATCATGTGGATAAGGTACGCAAAAGAGAACTACTCACACATCTCATTGGTGAAGGGAACTGGAAACAAGTCTTAGTCTTTACTCGAACAAAACATGGAGCAAATCGCCTTGTGGGTCAACTTGATAAAGATGAGATTACAGCTGTAGCCATCCATGGAAACAAAAGCCAAAATGCAAGAACCAAGGCACTCTCTGATTTTAAAGAGGGTAAAGTGAGAGTCTTAGTTGCAACAGATATAGCCGCACGAGGGATAGACATAGACCAACTTCCTCATGTTGTCAACTATGAGCTTCCAAATGTAAGTGAAGACTATGTACATCGCATCGGGCGAACTGGACGAGCTGGAAACAAGGGTGAAGCCATCTCTTTAGTATGTGTCGATGAAGATGAATACTTAGCAAATATAGAAAAACTCATAAAAAAAGATATCCCAAAAGTTTGGCTCAAAGGTTTTAAACCAGATCCAAGCATCAAGGCTGAACCTATCAAACAAGGTGGAGGAAGAGGACAAAAAGGCAGTAGAGGCAATACTAACTCAAGAAATAGACCTCGAAATAGATCTAACAGAAGATAGTGCCTAACTTTTTAGTTATCCATACTTTTATATACAACAAAGAGCAATGATGAGGTTACGATACAAAAGATAATGGTGTATCCTGTTGGCATATCAAAAGTATAGGAAAGGTAGAGTGCGAGTAAGATGCCTAAGCTGCCAAAGCTACTTGCAAAAGTAAATGTTTTGATCTTGTTTTGCATGATTGAAGCATAGGAAGGTGCTACAAGTAAGGCAAAGACTACCAATACCCCTGCTACTTGGACTGAGGAGGTAACAGTGATGGCTAGCATCAAGAAAAAAAGATACTCCTTTTTCATACCCTTAAGTTTTGGATAGACAAAGAGCATCACAAGAGCTACAAAGGTGTAGACACTTAGACTTGAGTAAAGTTCCTCTTTGGATGTAAAAAGTATATCTGATGCACTTAGTTTTGAGAAAAGTTCAGTACCCTCAGCACTACGAGCGAGAATAAGCATGATGCTAGATATTCCAAAAGCATATAAAAGCCCTATAAAAGCTTCGATATGTTTCACCCTTTTTGTAGCCCAAGCGATAAGCACAGCACCTAGTAAAGCAAAACTAAGTGTCATAGCGTTTTGGTATGTGCCATCCATAAATGCAATACTTACTGCCATCCCACCTGCAGCAATCTGTCCAATGGCAAGGTCGGTAAAGATAACGCCCCGTTTGATAATCTCTACTCCAAAGATAGTATGGATATAGACTAAGGCGACACTCAGCACTAAAGCTGGCCAAAGAAGTTCAACTAGCGACATAGATGCTCTTTGATGGTGTTGTAAAAGCTCTCTAAGGTACCTGTATCTTTAAGTGAACCTAGATCATGAGGGATAAGAGCTACTCTAGCCCCTGTTTTGTCCGCAATAAAGTGAGCAGTTCTTTTCTCATGATAAATATCTTGAAGAATCACTTTAACCTTTTCATCTTTGATAGTATTTATAAGCCAAATAGTATGCTTTGAACTTGGTGATATACCTGGAAGTGGCTCTATAGTACCATAACTTTTAATGTTATAGCGTTCGAGGAAATAGTTAAAAAGTTGATGGTACTGCACCACTTTTTTTGTTTTACACATCTGCATATCTGCATCATATTTTTTCAAATACTTCTGCCACTTTTTTGTGAAATTTATCAGGTTTGTTTGATATGCCTTTGCATTATCAAGGTCAATCTCTATGAGTCTTTTCTCTATTGCTCTAGCTATAATAAGTACAATATGTGGATCAGTAGTGTAGTGAGGATTCCCTTGTGAATGAACATCACCGAAGGCACGGGAGACTGTTGCTGGAACATCTATCATAGGGACAAAGTGCGATATATCTAGTAAACCATTTGCCCCGTTTCTTATTTTGGGATTGTTTGCATTACGCAAGAGGGGTGGCAACCAGCCAAGTTCCAACCCAGCACCATTGATGATAAGCAGATCTGCACGACGCAGTTTAGAGAGTAGTGAGGGTTTTGGTACTATGAAATGTGGATCATATTTTGAACTCCCCAGTATAGTGACTTTTACATTGTCACCACCTATTTTTTTAGCTATTGCACCGAGTGTGGAGTATGTTGCATCTACATTTACCTGTGCAAATATAACTGTTGCTAGTAAAACTGTTAGTAAGATTGTTTTTTTCATCATCTGTTCCTCAATAGTTATGTGCACCGTGTGCACCTGCTGCAATGTTAAGGCTTAACATTACTGTATTTATATTTTTTCTCTCTCCTGCAATCACTTTTGTTCTGTCGTAACTGTAACTCAAACGCAGCCGTGACATTGAGAAAGGTTTATAGTCAATTTTTACAAGATATCTATTTAAATTATCTGTGTTTATATGATTGGCACTATATCTTTGCAAATCAATATCATTTTTCGTAATGGCATCGTAATGCACTCCACAGTAGTAGTTTCTGTTGATCCGATAGATGAGTTCAGTATAAAAGCCCCCTTGTTTGTTTGTAGTTTCATCTATCTTTTTATTACGCTGCAGATATTCACTCTGCCAAATCAATGAACTATATGCTCCAAGCTGTTCACGCATTGTCAAATCTACACCATAAACATCGGTAGTATGTGTTGTTAGATTTTTCCCATGTGCCAAACTAATGCCACCTAAGATAGAGAGATCTTCTCCTATATCTATGCTTGATTTGAGATAACTTACATAGAGATTATTTATCTCTTTATCGCCAAAACTTCTTTCGTTCGTTCCTTGCAACGCTTCTATACCTGTCATAATATATGTATCTGTTGGTGCAATCCATTGAAGCTGTATCCCTGCATCACTAATCGCATCGGGTCCAAAGAGAGCCTTGTAGATGATGGGCTGTGCATCAAAATGCCAAGAGTGTTGATGCTTGAAATTCATACGCCCAAAATTACTTTTAAATTTTCCCGCTTTTATTCGTAGAGCATAAGGGAGTGATCTAGTTTGCACATACGCCTCTTCTATCTCAAATTCGTGAGGATGCAGATGAAAGATGGCAAAAGCATCAAAATAGGGGTCAACTGCTGAATGCATAGCTACCTCTGCATAGTTTAGGTTAAAGCCTCTGCTTTTATTGAAAGGAAGCTCTGCTTTAGAGTTCTTGTTAGTTGGGTTGTAGTCAATAAACCCTGGGATAGATAGATCTTCATAGGCAGTATTGTTTACATCCCGTGCCACTGCTGACATATTTAAGATTAATGCAATGGCAGGTAGATAAGCATTTTGTGAAAAAGATGCACTTTGGTTTGTATTTTTTGTTTCTAATGCATATATTTGCATCTGTTGTTTATTGAGTTGCTTTTGTAGTAGATCAAGTTTTGCATCGGCAAAAACTGATGACACCACAAGCAAAGAGAGTAGGGTACTCTTTTTCATCTTGTCTCCATTTGTTATGTTGGTTATTTAGTAAGTGGTGTGAGTTGGTTATGAAAAAAGAGGTGGAGCTCTGGAGTGATACTCGTTGGGAAGAATATCTAAATGAAGAGATGAAAGTTTGGTGATGATGCCCTCAGATTTGATATCTATCTGTGAAAGATAAGTGGCATCACTCGGCAAGTCAGCATTAAAAATATTTGACTGAACTACACATACTTTACAATCATCATGTTGCAACAAATCATCATGATGATGCATAGAACTCGTAAAACTAGCGAGTAAAAATATGATGGCAAAATACTTTTGTATGAACTTTCTTATCATAAGAGAATTATACAAGAAATATTCTAAAAAGATGGTTAGAACAATTAGCGCTTAAGTAGTTCTTTGCTTTTACTACTCCAATATGCTCTGATTTTATTTGTAAGAGCATCAGGAAGTGGTACAAAACCTAAGCTTTTAGCGATCTCTTGACCATCAGTGTAACACCAATCATAGAATTTTGTAACAGCTTTGTTCTTTTCATGTTTTTCTGCAGGAATAAGGATGAAAGTAGCTGCTACTATGGGGTAAGAGTCAGCTCCATCAGGGTCAGCAATGATAGAATAAAAATCTTTTTTAGGATCAAGTGTGGCTTTTGAAGCAGCTATTTGAAAAGATTTTAAAGTTGGTTTGATGTAGTTTCCAGCTTTATTCTCAACTGTAGCCATTGCGATAGCATTGTTTTTTGCATCTGCATAGTCGATGTACCCAACAGTGTATTGTGTCTGTTTAAGAAGTGCAGCAACGCCAGAGTTTGTTTTTCCACCAATATGTTGTGACCCTGGCCAGTTAAGAGATTTTTTAGCACCATATGCTTTTCTCCAACCTTTACTTACTTTTGAGAGGTAGTATGTAAAGTTATAAGTAGTTCCACTTCCATCTGCACGGTGAACAAATATTAGTTTTTTATGTGGTAAGTTAGCTTTAGGATTTGTAGCTTTGATAAGTTTATTGTCCCAAAATTTTATTTTTGCCGCTGCGATAGCAACGATAGCTTTTCTGCTAAGTTTTAAGTTCTTAACCTCTGGAAGGTTGTACCCAATAGTGATAGCACCAACAACAGCTGGAAATTGATAGAGTTTATTTTGTTTGAGTGTTTTTGGGCTAAGTGGTTTGTCAGTACCTGCAAAGTCAACAGCACGAGACAAAGCATCTTTGATACCTTTTGAAGAACCTTTTTTGATGTAATCAACTTTGATACCAGTCTCTTTATTGTACTCTTTTAGCCATTTTTGATAGACAGAGTATGGAAAAGAAGCACCACTTCCTTTGAGGATTTCAGTTGCGTTAAGTGTAGATATAAGTAGAGTAGTTGCAAGTGCAACTTTAAGAACTTTTGTCATATTAGTTTTGCCTTTGAGTAATTTTTTCATGGCAAAAGTATAAAGTCTTTCGGTTACACTTTAGTTACAAGAGAGAGTTTATGAAACTTGTTCATAATAAACAAATTTTTAGATAGAATAGCAATGATAATTTAGGGCGAAAGTAAGCCAAAATGGGAGAAAGAATGGACGCAGCCAAATATATTTGGATGAATGGAGAATTTGTAGCTTGGGAAGATGCCAAGGTTCATGTTCTCTCACATACACTGCACTACGGAAATGGTGTAATAGAAGGAACAAAAGCTTATAAGACAGACAAAGGTTACGCAATCTTTCGTTTAAATGAGCATACTACAAGACTCAAAGAATCAGCAAAAATGACTCTTATCGACATCCCTTACTCAATCGAGGAGATGAATCAAGCACAGATAGACTTAGTAAAAATGAATGAATTTACAGGTGACAATGTTTACATCCGTCCTTTTGCATTTTTAGGCTATGGTGTGATGGGTTTGTATCATAAAAATGCTCCAGTGGAGACTGTAATGAGTGCTTGGGAGTGGGGTGCTTACCTTGGTGAAGAGGGTCTCCGTAAGGGCATCAAGCTTAAGATAGCTTCCATGACAAGACCAGCAAATACTTCAAGTATGGGAAAAGCAAAAGCAACAGCTAACTATCTTAATTCACAAATGGCAAAGTATGAAGCTATAGAGTGTGGCTATGATGAGGCATTGCTTTTAGATGACCAAGGTTATGTAGCAGAAGCGAGTGGTGCTTGCTTTTTTATGGTAAAAAATGGGGAGTTGATCACCCCTCCAAATGATAATTCTTTAGCATCTATTACACAAAAAATGGTGATTGAGATGGCAGAAGATTTTGGCATCAAGGTGACTCGTCGTCGCATCACTCGTGAAGAGGTTTATGTAGCTGATGAAGCATTTTTGACAGGAACTGCTGCTGAGATCACACCTGTTGCAAATGTAGATGCAAGAGATATAGGAACAGGCAGTCGTGGAGAGATGACCGAAAAAATTCAGTCAACTTATTTTGATATTGTCTTTGGTCGTAACAAAAAGTATGAGCATTACTTAACTTATGTAGATTAGTATGAATTCCCAAGTACAACTTGGGAACTAGAATACCGTAATAATATATAAGATGAAAGTTCTAGCTCGTAAGAGCTTAGCTTTAGTGCCCAAGCGGCTAGCGTAGGTATCGGGACGAGTTCCGATACCGTAATAATAAATGAAGGGCTTCCCTCATTT
>JALUXP010000010.1 GCA_027013295.1 Sulfurimonas sp. | reverse complement strand
ATACCGTAATAATATATAAGATGAAAGTTCTAGCTCGTAAGAGCTTAGCTTTAGTGCCCAAGCGGCTAGCGTAGGTATCGGGACGAGTTCCGATACCGTAATAATAAATGAAGGGCTTCCCTCATTTTAAGAAATAAAATTAAGGAATAATATAAAAATGGCTTCAGATATGAACGATTATTTTAATAAGAAAAAATCTCAAAGTGGTGGTAATTCAGGTGGAAGCAATGGTGGCAATGGCGGTGGTCGTGGTCCAGAATTTCCAAAGATAGATCTAAATTTTGGTGGGGGTAAGGCTGGTGTAGTTTATTTTCTTATCGCTGTGGTTTTACTTTTAGTTTTAGCAAAACCTTTTACTATTATTGAAGAGGGACAGCGTGGTATTTTGAGTACAAATGGTAAGTACCAAGACCAAGCACTGCTTCCTGGTTTACATTTTATTGTCCCAATTATTCAAAAAGTGTATACAGTCGATACAAAAGTTCGTATCATCAACTATGCATCTCGCATGGAAGCAAATAGTGTAAAGACGGGCATAGTAGCAAAACCTGCTATTACAGTTCTCGATAAACGAGGTTTACCAGTTTCTATAGAATTGACAGTGCAGTATAGATTAAATGCAAAGTTTGCAGCACAAACTATCTCTAACTGGGGATTTTCATGGGAAGATAAGATTATCAACCCTGTTGTTCGTGATGTTGTTCGTAATGTTGTTGGAAAGTATGATGCAGAGTCCTTGCCGACTTTGAGAAATAAAGTGGCAGCGGAGATCGAAGAGGGGATTAGAAAGAGTGTAAGAAGCTTGAAAAATGCACCTGCAATCTTACAATCAGTACAGCTTCGTGATATTGTTCTTCCTGTAAAAGTTAAAGAACAAATCGAAAATGTTCAAATAGCAAAACAAGAGGTGCAAAAAGCACAACAACAAGTACAACGAGCAAAACAAGAAGCACTAGAAAGAGCAGCTCAAGCAGAAGGTGTTGCACAACAAGCAAGGATAGAAGCAAAAGGTAAGGCAGATGCTGTAACTATTGAAGCAGATGCAAAAGCAAAAGCTAACCTCCTCATCTCAAAATCATTAACAACTCAACTTTTACAGCTAGAACAGATGAAAGTTCAAGGTAAATTTAATGATGCACTTAAAGTAAACAAAGATGCAAAAATCTTTTTAACACCTGGTGGTTCAACTCCAAATATTTGGGTTGATATGAAAAACCCACAAAAAAGAACTTCGGCTAAGTAGATGGATGAGATATTAGATAGAGTAGATTGGGAGAAAATAGAGCTTCTTCCTGTTGTTGTCCAAGAACTCACTACAAATGAAGTTTTGATGATGGCATATATGGATAAAGAAGCATTATCACTTTCTCTTCAAACAAAGGTAGCACATTATTTCTCACGAAGTAAACAGCGTATTTGGAAAAAAGGTGAGAGTAGTGGGCATATTCAAGAGATTCACTCATTTAGTATCGATTGCGATAATGACACCTTGCTTATCAAGGTAACACAAACTGGAGTTGCGTGTCATACAGGTAGAAAGTCTTGCTTTTTTACGGAGTTAGAATCAGGTAAAATAAATTTAGAGGTTGAGGTGAAGTCAGAAGCTCTTTATGGGGTGATAGATACTCTTTACCATACAATTGGGGAGAGAAAATTTGCAGACCCTGACACATCTTGGACTGCAAAGTTGATGCACAAGGGTGACAATACTATTTTAAAAAAAGTAGTAGAAGAAGCTGGTGAGTTTTGTTTTGCATATAAAGATGATGATGAGGTGGAGATGGTTTATGAGGCAGCTGATCTGACATACCATATGCTTGTAGCTCTTGCTGTGAAAAATATCTCTCCAGATAGGATTAAACAAGAGTTGGCTCGGAGGTTTGGTATGAGCGGAATAGCTGAAAAAAACTCAAGAAAAAAAAGTTAGATTTTTATGAAACATAAGTTTATAGCCTTTATGGACTCATTGATTTTGTATGACTATATACTTTTTGGTTTTATATTTTTACTTTTTTTTCTATTTATCGTTGTAGCTCTCCTTTTGAGAGCTAAGCCAAGGTTCTCTTTGTTTTTAGTTATCTTTTCCTTTCTTTTCCTTTTTATAGCCCCTTTTGTAGGGTATATTCAAATGCATAAATATCTTTTTAAAAATGAGATTACTTTAGTAAAGCAAAAAAAATTGCAATTTACTCAAGCTGCCATAATTTGGGGTAAACTTAAAAATATATCTCAACGAGATTTTCAATCTTGTAAGATTACAGCGATATTTTACAAAGTAAGTAAAAATAAATATAAAAATTATATTTATTCGTTTAAGCAAATACAAAAAATGTCGATTATTAAAGAAGATATTGCTCAGGGGAGTGAGATTGATTTTAAGATTATTGTAGAACCTTTCACTTATGCTAAAGCGTATAATGTAAAACTTAAGGCAGATTGTAAATGACACTTTTAAACTATTGGCACTTCATAGTATTTGCAATATTATTAGTTATACTAATAGCTGGTATATATGCATCACTCAAACAACCCGACAAAAAACTTCGTGTACCAATGGTTATGTCCATAGTGCTTATCATCATTTTGATAGGTGGATTTTCTGTTGTAGTGGTAGATAAATATACAAAAAAAGTCTCTCTCCATAGGCTCGAAGATAAACGCTTACTTAGTATAGAAAAAATAGTCTATAGCGGTATTGTAAAAAATGACGGTTCTTTTGAGATTGGTAAAGTGACATTTGAGATAAAAATCGTCAACAAAGGTCATGCATTGGGGAAGGTAAAAGGGAGTAACTTTTATCATCCTAGTGGTTTTTTGAACTTTTTTTCGGGTGCATCACATATTGTAGATAAACCCCAGACTATCACAAAAGAGTTTGTTGTGGCGAGAAATCTTAAACCAGGTGAGGCAAAAGCTTTTCGAGTTTATTTTAGTTACCCACCCTATTTCAAGCAAGTTTCGCATTTTAGCAAACTCTACGCACACTAATTTCTTAGTATTTAAGTCCTATCTTTTTAAGGACTTTATTGATATTTTTCACTTGAGTATTTTTATCTCTACACCATTGTGGAGCAAGAAGTGCATCATCATCAAGACCTGCTGTAACTCTTTGTACGCTTACATTTTCTGGCTTCATAAGAAGGGAGTTGATAAGAACTTCAAGATATGCATCTTCGCTGATAGGGGTGAACTTTTTATGTAAAAAATCATTAGCTAAGGCGGTTTTTTTTACAACATACAGAGGATGGTATTTGACCGAGTCAATACCCCAGCTATAGGCTTGTTTAGAGGTCTCAAGCATCATCTCTTTGCTTTCATCTGGTAAGCCAAAGATAAGGTGTCCGCAGACATTGAGTCCTAACTCTTTTGCTTTGATAATCCATTTTTTTACATTATCACTATCGTGTCCGCGGTTGATTTTTTCTAATGTTTTATCATATACAGACTGGATGCCAAACTCTATCCAAATCTCTTTGCTAGTGTTGAGTTTTGCAAGATACTCTAAGGTTTCATCTGTGATAGAGTCTGAACGGGTTCCAATACTAAGACCTACTACCTCATCAAATGAAAGTGCTTTTTCATAAAGTGCTTTGAGCGTCTCAAAAGGTGCATAAGTATTGGTAAATGATTGAAAGTAAACAATAAATTTTTTAGCACCATATTCTTTTTTTTGTCTTGTGGAGATGGCATTAAACTGTTGCTCCAATTGGAGTAGTTGCTTGTCAAGATGCGGATTTTCTTTTGAATCAAGATTGAGATGAAAACCTTTGAGTTCTCGAGTCTCTCCTGTACTTGCAGAGAAAGAATCATTTTCACAAAAAGTACAGCCACCTTTAGCGACTGTTCCATCAATATTTGGGCAAGTAAAACCAGAGATATTGATGCCAACTTTATAAACTTTAGCATCAAACTTTGACTTAAGGTAGTTACCAAAAGTATATATCTGTTTCATTAAACTATATAGTTACCAGTAAAACAAGCGGTACAGTATTCATCACCTTTGGCATTGACACTTCTGAGTAGTGATGCTTCATCTAAATAAGCAAGTGAGTCAGCTTCGATGTACTTACATATCTCATCATTGGACATATTTGCAGCGATGAGTTTGTCCTTATCTGGGGTATCTACTCCATAATAACAAGGATCAGTTGTTGGTGGTGAACTTACACGCATATGCACCTCTCTTGCACCTGCTTCTTTGAGCATTTTTACAATTCTTTTTGAAGTTGTACCACGGACAATAGAATCATCAATCACAATCACTCTTTTACCTTTGATGATCTCTGTCATAGGGGAGAGCTTCATTTTGACTTTTAAGTCACGCATCTCTTGAGTTGGTTCGATAAATGTTCGACCGATGTAATGGTTACGCATAATTCCCATCTCATAAGGGATACCACTTTCTTGAGCATAGCCTATTGCTGCAGGGACACCGCCATCAGGAACAGGGATGACGACATCAGCTTCTATAGGAGCTAGTTTCGCTAGCTCTTTTCCCATCTTTTTGCGTGCTTGGTAAACTGACTGACCAAAAACAGAGGAATCGGGACGAGCAAAATAAACATACTCAAAGATACAATGTTTTGGAGTTGGCTCAAAAACTTTGATGCTTTTTGGTTCTCTTCCCTGAGAAAACACTAGAAGTTCCCCTGGTTGGACATCACGAATAAACTCTGCACCAACTAAGTCAAAGGCACAAGTTTCACTTGCTACAATGTAACCTCCATTTGGAAGTTTTCCCAGACTAAGTGGACGAAATCCATGTCTATCACGCATAGCAAACATTTTTGTTCTACTTAGTAAGACTAATGAAAAAGCACCTTCTATCCTCTCAACGGCATCGATGATTCTGTCTAGGAGCTTCTCCTTTTCGCTTTTGGCTATAAGGTGGATAAGGTTTTCTGTGTCCATAAAGGTTTGAAAAATAGCACCTTTTTTGATGAGTGCATTACGAACCTCTTCAGCATTTGTAAGATTTCCATTATGGACTATGGCCATCTCACCTAAGTCATATCTCGCAAAAACTGGTTGTGCATCAAGGATCGAGTCATCTCCAGCAGTAGAATAACGAGTATGCCCAATAGCAGCAGAACCGTTAAGCGTACGAAGCTTCTCTTCATCAAATACACGCATAACCAATCCACGCTTTTTAATTGTATGAAGTTTTTTGCCATCAGCTGAACTAATTCCAGCAGCTTCTTGACCACGGTGTTGGAGAGAGTGGAGTGAAAAGTACGCTAGCCTAGAAGCTTCTTCGTGAGCAAATATCCCAACAACAGCACATTTTTCATTTAAGTTATCATGCAAGATACAATCCTATATATAATAATTTTTCGAGTTAGATATTTTCATAGAAAATATCTGCTTCTGTAAATTACTGATTTTGTGCAGAATTATACTAAAATTTCTACATAGAGAGTTTAAATAAAGAGATTATATCTATTTATGGAGAGGCACTTACATGGAACGAAAAATGCTTTTTATTTTAATTATCCCTAATTAAAGGTAGGATATGGATATAGTTCTTAGAAACAACCTCATACTTATCACTACAGGATTTGAGACCCTTAATACACCTTGGATGAAAGAGTTTTTAAATCATCACGCTCGTGGTATGCTCTTTTTACCAAAAGCTGTATTGGTTTTTAGAAATGAAACTCTAACAGATGTAAGAGAAGAGTTTTTATCGCAACTTTCACAGCATCATGCTGCAACTCATGACTTTGATTATGAGTTCTTTTTGCGTTCTATGCTTAAATTTGGTGTGCAACCTATCAAGATAGAACTCCATAAGTTGCAAGACCCAGAAAATATAAAAGTTAACCTTTATGCGTATGATAAAGATACAGTGCTTATCTCTTTGGATTATCCGAATTCTTGGGTTTTAAATTATCTTCGTTCACAACTCGAAATTTATGTTGAAAGAGGTACAGACTCAAGTTTAGTGATAGAGGTGAGTGATTATAAAGCAAAAACTCGACTAGAAAGAGCTCTAAACAAACGCCATATATTGCATTATCAGATCCAATATACCTATGATAACCATTTTATGAGTAAACTTTATAGCGATTTTTCAAACTTTAGTTTTGGTGACCTATGCAAAGAGGAAGAAAATGCTATCAGCAATCGTTATTATACAGTGTTAGAGTGTCCCATTGGTGCAAGTCAAGATGCACTGAAAAAAAGTTATAAAAAATTGGTAAAAGTATATCATCCAGATAAAATTATCCATGATAGTCCGCACATGATAAACCATTATACCCAGAAGTTTCAACTTTTGCGTGAGGCATATGAAGCCCTACGAATCGTCTCTTAAATTTATCTGCTTTTGAGTAAAGCTTTAAAGTCCTCAGCACTATAAAGTGCAAGATCGCTACCTTGGAGACCTAATAACTCTTTTGAGAAGCCTCTTTTTGAAAAAAATATAGTTTGAGTTGGCTCAATCCTAAGTTTTACACATTTTTCATTGAGTTTGTGGAGCTCTTTTTTATTTATCTTATGATTTTTCCATTTGCACTCTCCAACATAGATATCGCCTTGAGTAGTTAGAGTAAGTATATCTATCTCTATATTCATATCCCAGTAGCTTCCACTGCTAAGTATCTGTGCATCTCGTAAATTGTAGTTGAGTAATAATTCTGAGAGTTCTTCAAAGACCAAAGAGGTGTATTGGTTGTGCTTGGCATCAAAATGTTCAAAAAAAGAATCGAATTTACCCTCTTGTATCTCATGTATATGGGGTACAACAAAGTAAAACCAAAAACGGATAAAAGGATGGTTAAAAAGGACTTTATGAGAGATTCTATGCCGAGCTAGTTCCCTTTTGAGTTTTCTATCAGGATAGATATCTTTAGGATCCCTTTCCCGTGAATACTCCAAAGATATGAGTCCTCTCTCTTTTAAAAATTCAAGTGCACCACCACCGTTTCCATTGTTAAGACCAGCTCTTTTAAAAGCAGAGAAGATGCGTCTATCACCTACAGCTAAGGCATGTAGTAAGCGTATATTTATGGGGTCGTTTTCAACTATGGTAAGGATTTTTTTATTGAGTTTCTCAAAGTTGTTTATGATGTGTAGATGGATAAGCTCTTTTATGCCAAGAGTTGCATCCACCTTTATCTCTAAACCACCAAAGACTCCAAAGTGCTGTATAAGTTTTTCCATTTCATCATAATAGTGTCCAAAATAGAAGTAACGAAACTGTTCTATAAGTACTTTTTTTATCATCGAACTATCCTTTTGTAAAGCTTGATATAAAATAATACCATAAGAGTCTATTTATGATACTATCTCGTGAAGTTAAAACCCAAATTATGCAATAGGAACTTTTATGAAATTATTTTTATCACTTATTGGAACATTATTTATTATATCTTTTGTTGAGGCTAATGACTCTAAAATATGTCAAAAATGTCATCCACTTATCTATGGTGAGTATTATCAATCTTCCCATCGTAAAGCATCTACCGTGAACGACCCTATCTACAAGGCACTGTGGGATCAACATCCAAAAGATGCCAAAGGATACAGTTGTGCTAAGTGTCACTCTCCAAGTGACCTCAAAGCACTTAAAACGGGAGTATTACAATACAATGAGGTGCAAAAAGAGGAACCAATCTCGTGTACCTATTGTCATAGCATTAAAGATGTAAAAGAGGGGAAGCTTTCAAATACAAATATACTCAGAGCAAAAAAACGGGAGTTTTATACAGCCCAAGCTGACAAGAAAGGGAGTCCTCAAGCTTCTTATGAGACAAAAAGTTCATGGTTTGGACTCGTAAAAGAGTCACAAAACTCCCCCTACCATAAGATAGACTACAATAATGAAAATTTTTACAATGGAAATGTTTGTATGGGATGCCATTCACATACAAACAATGAGCATAGTTTTGACATAACTATGCTTGATGCACTGATAGATAAAAACGATAAAAACACTTGCATAACCTGCCATATGCCTCAAGTGAGTGGGACAAAAGTTACTATCCATGAAACAAAAACGCATGCCTACCACGGCATAGCTGGAATCTATCATAGAACAAAAGATATGGGAAAATATATAGAGTTTAAAGTACAAAAGAGGGCACAAGGTTTTGAGCTAAAAATACTCAACAAAACAAACCATGCTCTTTTTGGTCAATCTTTCCGCCAAGGCATTTTGGAAGTTAAGATTATCCGTGGTTCTAAAGTGATAGAGTTAGAGCCATATATCTTCACTAGGGTTTTAGGTAAGGATGGTAAAGAGGCGATGCCATGGAATGCAAACATGAGTATCAAAGATACACTAATCTATGCAAAAAAAGATATAATGTTTACTCAAAAACTCCAAGCAGGAGACAAACTTAACTTGACTTTAGGGGTGAGAAGAATCTCTGTGCAAAAAGCAAAAGAGTTGGGTCTCACAAAGAGTAAAAATATCACTAAAATAAAGGTCTTAAAGACGCAAACCTTTTCATTTTAGTTCTAAAAAGGTAGTGAGATGGCAAGAATACTACTTGTAGAAGATGATGAGATACTGAGTGAAACTTTGCAAGAGTTGTTGGTGTTTGAAGGGTACGAAGTTGCCCATGCTAGTAGTGGTAATGAAGCTTTAGA
>JALUXP010000009.1 GCA_027013295.1 Sulfurimonas sp. | reverse complement strand
GTTGCCAAAGCTTTGAGTGTCCCTGTTTTTCATTGGAGTTCTTGTGCAGATAAAAGAGCAGGGCGTGGGCGTATTCGTGAGGAATGACGCTGTCGATCATGTAGTCCATAGATTCTTGCATCACTTTTTTATTTAGAAGGATAGTGATGCATCCGTTCTTGTAAGAGCTCAGACCATAGAGCCTGCCCGGGATCTTGTCTGTGATGATGATAGGGAATTTCACTTGAAATCCAAAGTTCTTTTGCATATGTGCAAGTACATCTTGCTCTTTGGCTGCTATGCGTTTGAGATAGGATTTTGGAAGTGGGTTGTGTTTAAAGGAGTAGCTTGTGTAGTAGTTGTACCCAAGTATCGAGAGCGCAAGAATTATAATAGTGAGAAAGAGGAGTTCGAGTTTTTTACTCAGCACTGTCTATAATCCAAGTTCGTTCATACAGCTGACACAGTATTTGGATTCCGGTACAAGTTTGAGGCGCTCTATATTGATATCCTCTTCACACTCCTGACATACTCCGTACTCCTTGTTGTCAATATTTAAATAGGCAGCTTTTAATCTATTGAGTCGTTGTTTTGCTACTTCATATCTTTGGATGTTGATGTTTTGTTCCTGTTTGAGCATCTTATGATCGATGTTGTCGAGGGAACAATCCTTTTTTATCGGTCGCAGTAATCTCTGAATAGTTGCAATCTCATCTGTAAGTGTTGCTATCTCTGTTTGAATGATATGTTTGAGTTCTTCTTTTTCTTCTTGCGTCATATTTATTTCCCATATTGAGGAGCATATTATACAGTGAAATGTAATAAAAAGGGTAGGGTGTTAAAGTACTTCGTTTTTTTAATATGGTAGAATATCTTAACCAAAATCGAGGCAGTATTGATGGATGTATACCAAACAAGCTTAGAAAACCTACAGGCATTGAATCTTAACATAAAAGATGATTTTTTCACTTATGAACTAAACAATATCCCACTCCTAGAGGGAATTAACACTCTTTTAAGCAGCATTGATGAAAAAGGACTCAAACTAACTCAAAAAGGGTTCTTACCCACAAAAGTGGTAAAGAGTATTGTAGAGGTTGCAAGTACCACATCAGATGAGAGATTTTTAAAGCACCAGACAAGATATTATGAAGAGGAGCATTTTAGTGCATCTTTGGTACGTATGGTTGCAGAGGTATTAAAGTTTGTCAGAGTGCAAAAAGGAAAACTCCTTCTCACAAAAAAAGGAAGTCAGTTTTTAACACTCGATAAACATAAGCAATACATAATACTACTCAATATTATGTTGGGTATCAATCTTGGGTATTTTGATGGTCATCAAGAAGCGCTTTGCGTGCATAACAGCTCTTTGATAATGTTACAGCTTTTACGGGACAAAAGCCGTGACTTTAGGAGTGTAGATGTTTACACTGCAATTTTGCTTGAGAGTTATCCGGCACTTGAAGATGATATAGAGCTATTAGAATTTTATGATTACGCAGATAAAGACCAGTTTGAGATATATGTATCTATCGCAGAGTTACGACTCTTTGAAAGACTTTTTTTACCACTTGGACTTATAGAGATGGAAAAACCTAAAACCTATATGGAAGATGGTAAATATGCAAAAAGCGAACTGCTTGATCATCTCATAGAAGAGAAAAATGCAATTAACAAAGAGCTTCTGTTCTCCAAAAAAAGTATAAAAAAGTTTCAAGATACAATACGAACAAAAAATCTTGAGATAGATCTCTTTGAAGAGACACTTTTTCTATTTGCTCAGTTTGCAGATATTCCAATTCCTCCAACAGAAACTGTCGTGGAGCACTTGATGCAAAAACATGCTGTTATTGGTACCCTCAGAGATGAATATAAGAAGATGTACAGACAACTTATAGAGAGTGTACTTACAACCTATGAGGAGTTTACACAGTTAGATACTGTGGGGGCTAAAAGAGAAGATTTGGTTGAGGAGTATATGCAGATGATAGACTCTTTTGCAGCACTGGCACAAACACCTAAACCCTTTACAACTGCTCAAAGACTCCAAATAGTTCCAATGTTTCTGTTTGATATTTTAAAACTGCATCATGATATAGATTACCTAAAAGAGGACTTTATCCTTGTTTTAAAAGAGAAGTTTGATGAAGAGTTTGCAATGGATATAGGTCATCTAATGCATCTTTTAGAACAACTCCAAAAAGATGCTAAAAAACTCAAAAAAAATAAACCTGACTTTCTTCAAGGTGTCAAAGAATTTATACAGAGCTACTTTATGATTGCTTTAGAGTTGAGGAGTCGTTCTCTTTAAAAATTATCACATTGCATATAAAGAGAATTAAGTAAAATAATACTATAATACGTTTAACGAAATGAGGTAGTGTGATGCAATTAGTTGAAGAAAATTACGAATACAAGTACAGAATAGAGTTATCGTGTTATGAATATAACTCACTCGTTGAACTCATAAAAGAGGCTCAAAAGAGTGATATATACATCAATCAGTATATGCTTGAGCAGTTTGAAAATTATAAACTAATCAAGATATCTCAAGCAAAACGAAATGCCATTACAAAGGCAAATAAGGCACGCTCTAAAAAGACCAAAGAGAAGTTTGACTCAGCGGTATCTGCATTGATGCGTGAAGAGAGTGAATTGACACCCTATAAGATCGCAAAAAAAGCGGGTATCAGTTTTACAACAGCGAAGAAGTATTTAAAACAGTTAAATGAAAACAACTACTTGAGTATTAATGATGAATAAAATTAAAGAGCTTAACGATACAAACTATGTTCAATTTATAGAGAGTACAGATACAGTCGTTTTTATAGATTTCTACAGCGATACCTGCCTGCCTTGTCAAACACTTCTTGCTTACCTTCCAAACATTGCAGAGCATTTTAAAGATGAAGAGGTCATTATTGCAAAGGTCAATGCTGCCAATAATCCAAAGCTCTCGAATAAGTTTATGGTACGTAGTGTTCCACTAACGGTTGTTATCGGAAAAGATAAAATGGTCAAACGTGCTGAAGTAGGTTTAGTGAGTATGGATGCCTATATCAAAATGATAGAGAAAGCTTTGGGCAAGGGTGGCTTTTTCTCTAAACTCTTTGGATAATTAATGATACATAAACTCAAGAAGTTCTCTAAGAGAGTAGGACATGGACTCAAGCAGGAGTATAAAGAGACAAAAGATATTCCAAAGCATATAAAGAACAAAGAGTATAAAAAAGCGGCAGAGCAAGTTGGTGATATAGGGAAGATGACTTTTCTCTCTACTCTATGGGTATTACCAGGAGGAGGGGTACTCAGCGGTGTGTTGGTGAAGTACTTCAAAAAGATGCGTCCGAGTGCTTTTAAGGAAGATAGAAACAATGAGAAATAGAAGATTACATTTAACACTTAAATCTCTTTTTATAACAAATATTCTGTTGTTATTGACAGCCTGCAGTGATAACGCCACGATCAAAGAATCAAAAGAAGATCTAAAAGATGTTAACTGTATGCGGCTTGTTGTTTTTCCTCCTGACAAGTTCTTGAGTGAAACAGTACAAAAACTCTATGATTTCGATGAAAACTGTAGTTACAGACTCTCAATTTCACAAAAGAGCGGCATAGTTTGTAACTCTAACCAAAACGCAGATAAAAAGATCTTGGCAAACTTCCCATCGGGATATATTCGCTTAGATCTGACAAAGGGCTCTAAAGCTATCTTCTCTTACTACAGAGACCTAACACATAAAGCTGATGAAGAGGATGTTCAAAGAGCGTTTGAAAGGCTTCAAGAAGCGATAAAGTAAGATAAGTAAATTTTGAGATATCAATACACATTCATGCCAAATATGATCTTAAATAATATCTATTTCATATGAAGGGCACCTCTAAAAACTTAACCTATTTAACCTAATGCAAACTGTGGTAGTAAAATAGGCAATTTTTAAAACTACAAATACCTAAATTGTGGAGTTCCTGTAAATTTGTTCCAAACAATGGGCTAAATACAACTCAGTCGTTGATAGCATGAGAGTATGCAGACTACTATGATTTATGCTAGGAGTGATGAAAGGGGTATGATTGAGGCTATTTGGAAATGATATAGTTGAAAATATTTGTACATAGTGATAAAAGATAGTATAATAATGTATATTTAAATATGGAGATAGATATGGTTAAATATGCAAAAGATGAAATGGTAGGAATCACTGAACTTGGAAAGTCACTTGGAAGTTACCTTGATAAAGTTACTACTCATATGTTTAGCAAAATAGCAATTATTAGAAGAAACAAACCAGAAGCTGTCATTATTCCTATAGAAGAGTATGAG
>JALUXP010000008.1 GCA_027013295.1 Sulfurimonas sp. | reverse complement strand
ATATATCAACAACTATCATAAAAATTAAGATCTTTTCATCCTCTCCATAATAGAGAGTAAGAAGAAATAAAATAGACATCTCTAGTGGAATAAGAATCTCCGGAAGCCTGTTATAAAAAAACTCTGCGCGCTCCTCGAACCATTCGCTCAAGACCACTGTCGTAATGAAACCAACTGTAATCAGTGTCATAAGAATCATACTCAGCAGCATATAGCAAAAATCTGTTGTAACATGCTCATATACAAACAGCTGGGCATACATCACTCCTTCATTGAGATCAAATAACATCTTTCTTCTCCTTTTTGTTCTCTTTTTTCATCTTCTCATGCTCCTCTTGTAGAATATTTGCTCCAACATGTAAAAAGAGTAAAATAGCTCCTAAGATACTCAATCCGACTATAGCTCCAAGACCCATGACATCCTCCTTCTATCGCTTCTTTTTTAAATTTTATTTTCTAAGAGACAAAGATTTAAAAATCTTCAACATCTCTAACACAGAGCCGCTCTCCCTGCCTTAAAAGCTGTTGGGGAGCTGTGTGAAGAATCAAGAGTCTGCCGTCTTGCTGCTCATAACAGAGAACGGCATCCTTTATACCTACACCTGCCACTATATATCTAAAACCATATTTGTCATAATAGTAGCTGTCTCTCGTTTGAATATAGAGACTCTCTTCTATCTTTGTATAGCACTCCTCATTGAAGCTCGCCAGTGTAAAAAGTTCAAGCTCTGCATCGGTGAGCAGTGCCAGTAGTTCTTTTGGCAGAGCTTTGACACCCTCACTCTTGACTCTTTGCATAAACAGCTCTATCGCTTCTTCTGCGCTACTCTCAGGTGGCACATCTGCAAGCTCGAACTCTGCGAATGTTCCTGTCGTGACATTTTTATAGATAAAAAGCAGTGGTACTTCAAAGAGGTCATACTCTTTTTGTGCGAACACTGCTTTTTCTAAAATCGAATCATCCAATTCGGCTACATCTATAGTGAGTGATCTTATATTTACATAGGGATTACTGCTCATTCTTTACTGCTCTTCCTCTTGTACTTGTGTGCAATACTCTATATTTAAAAGCTCCTCACCTTTTTTAAAATATTGCTTCTTATAGAGCTCCCAGCCATCTTTCTTGTTAATGAGAATGGCCGAGCCGCCTCCAAGAGAGTTCTGGCAGATAAGGCTCTTGTTGTTTTTAAAATGTTGGATATTGAGTTTTGGGTTTTGGTTATCCGGGTTGTCATGCCACTTCGCAAATGCCATCAAAGCGACAAAGAGCATCATCCCTATAAATATCTTTAGCGAATTATCCCTGTTCGTGGTATTGTTATCTTCATGCATGCTTGATCCCTCTGTTTTTATTATGATCTTTTTCTATGATAACTTTGAATATATCTGACATAATGCAATATTCTCAATTGATTCTATAAACGGGTTTGGCATCAGAATATGCTAAAAAGATCAAGCAGATAAGTATCAGACCAATCACTCCTGCTACAAGATAGATCACCTGCTGCACAACTGTTAGAATGAGTCCGATTGTCTCATCTGTATGCATGATATTCTTATAGAGTGTATACAAGAGTAAAAGAGCGCCTATACCCATCAATATTTGACCGTTTAAAATGTCGGCATGGTTCTGCAGCGCTGTCATATACCAAAAGTATCCGCCTACCGATGCAGCGTATCCACCTAGAGAGGTGCTGAGAGTTAATGTGTTGATAAAGAGATAGTTGTATCTCTTTAGGGTGAATCTGTTCACTCCTATGGTGAGCAGGTAGAGAAGGTAGAGTGCCGTTAAGACAGCGAGTATCTTCAAGATAAGCATGGTGGCTCCTTTTTATTAACTAACTACCTTATATATATATTGGTAGTCTGTAAGAAGTATACTAAAAATCAAGGTCGAGCGCAAATCAATAAATATCAAATGAGAAAACTGTATAATACAGGCATATAAAGGGGTAGATTTGTTGGACTTACAGGCCAAACTCAAAGAAGAATTTCCTGATGTCGCAATTAGCAGACTCAAAGATCTTGCAAAGAAGATCGCCGTTATTGCAAAGGTGCGTGTCGGTAAAGAGAGAAGTGTACTTGACTACTCTGAAGTGACACTCGCCGATGCAGATGCCTATGGGGTTATCAGAGTTGATTCCACAAAAGAGAAGCCGGCAGCTGCAAACAGCAGTGCGATAAGATCACAATCCCTGCATAAGAATGATATCCTAGTCTCCTATAGAGGAGTGGATATTCAAGTCGGGCGTATTGACAGAGAGTATGAGAAGCCAGTTGTGAGTAACAACAGTGCCATACGCATTCAGTTTGACTATGAAGATAAAGATATAGAAGAAGAGGTTTCTATATTTGTGCAGATCTATCTGCAGCTTCCCTATGTAAAAGAGTATATGGCTTCAAGACCCCAAAGCAGCCAAAACGACAGAAAAATACTCAGTCCGCTTTTTTTATCGAACCTGCCGATACCACTGTTTCACGCAAAGGGTTATGACTTAAAAGAGCTTATGCATACACGCTTCTCTCTTTTACGGCAGGCTGATGAACTCTGTGATACACTGCAGCATATTCTGGCACAACTGCAGGAGCACAAAGAGAGGAGTTTGCATATCGCTTTAGAGCAAACCAAGAATATTCAAGATGAAAAGAGAAAGGATAAGAAAATCGCACAGGATCTTGTGCAGATTGCAACATCTTTGCAGCACTTGCAATCTTTGCTTGGGGAATAAACTTCAGGAGAATTGATATTTTTTATCTTTATTGATTTTAGGAATATTTTTTTATTGCTTCTGGAATATTATTTAATTCCTCAACAGTAAAATAACTTCTATACTCTTTTGCTTTTTGAATTATCACTTTTTCAAAATCTGTTGGATTTCCTTCTGATAATATTTTATTTGCATTTTGAATAGTTTCTAGTTTCTTTTTCATAAATATATTATTGTTCTGATATACCCCACTTTTTGTGGTTACTTTTTTATCATCAAATCTTTTTGTTCTTTGTCGCGGTCTTGCTTCTGAATTCAATATAAAACTTATTATAATAGCTATTATTCCAGGAACTGTTAAATATAGGATTCCTTTTTCTAAGGGCTCGTTAAAACCTTCTGATATTAATATGGATATTGTGCTGGATATATACCAATATGTATGACTGTTTCCCATTAGTCCTATGAGAATCAAACCTTGTCCATATAAAAACAAAAACATTGCACTTCTATTATAAAACACTTTTTCGCCAATTGCTTTTGCAGCTTCTAACATTAGAAAACCTATAATAAACAAAGTTATCCAGGTAAAAATTTTTCCTAAAAAACTATCTGGTGTATATACGGAAAAAATAACTTTTAAAATTACATCAAAATATGGAATAATTGGTATAGCTAACAGGACAATGTATAACGCATACATTATCATTGCCATAAAAATTATATCATCTAATAAAGAAGTTCCATTACTTTCATCACTCATAATTTATAATAATTCCTTTTCATTCAATATGAAACAACTCAAACTACTAGTTAAAAGTAAGATTTGAAATTGTTCAAATCATAAGAGAAACTTATGTGGAGAGCCTTTACCAAAGATTATTTAAATACTTTGCAACTATTTGGTTTTTTTTCTAAAGCATTTAAAATGCCTTCCTTAATAAATCCTCTATTTCCAGATATTTTAATTGAATGAGCGGTGGCATCTGCTGCATAAACGATTTCTTTACCATTTTCTTTTGCAAATACTACATAACCATATAAATCTCCCTCATCATCTTCAATCTTAAAAATACCATTATACATTTTTAAATTGATTTTCAGAGATCCTTTTGAATCTACACTGGCATTTTGTTGTGCTAGAGTTAAACTTTTTGGAATATTATGTATACAATTATTATAAACTACTCTCCAATTATCTTCAGGATGAGACGAAGTCATCATTTTATAAGAACGCTCACATTCTTTTTGTTCGAAAATGGCAAACATCGTAAATACATGTTGCATTATATTTCTTCGATCTTGTTTCCTTAATAATTTATCAGAGACACACATAATTTCTGCTTCTTGGTAATCCTTATTTGATAGATTATGATCATTAGCGTATTTAATCGTTGCTGGATCTGGATCAAAAGATGGTGCACAACCATTTAGTAAAAAAATCATTCCTACTGATATCAACATAGCAGTTTTAAACTTCATTATTTTTCCTCGTATAATAAATTTATCAGTCATTACATCCCAAGGAGTAATGATTTGATAATTATTTTTTAGTTTTTGATAAAGTTATTTTTGTTTATCAAACACTATAACAACTTACAGTTAAAAAGTTG
>JALUXP010000007.1 GCA_027013295.1 Sulfurimonas sp. | reverse complement strand
TATATGTCAATTTGTCATATAATGCACAAATATATCAAAATCTTACTATAATTTCCAAAATAGAGAAGAGAAGGCTTGAAATGGCGAAAAAAAAGATTTTGTTTGAATGTCAGCACTGCGGACTTACAACTCCAAAATGGATGGGAAAATGTACAAATTGTGGAGCATGGGACTCTTTTGTTGAGTTAAATGAACAGCAACAAGAAGTTGTCAAACAAACCAAATCTAGCAGTAGTCCTTCTGCTAAAGCTATGAGTATAAATGATGTTGTAGAGGAGGAGATTTTCCGTTTTAGTTCCCTCGATAGTGAACTTGATACTGTTTTAGGAGGGGGAATTGTTCCAGGTTCATTGACACTTATTGGGGGAAGTCCTGGTGTTGGAAAATCAACACTCCTGCTGAAAGTCGGTGCAAATATTGCCTCCCTCAACAAAGATGTCCTCTATGTCACAGGAGAAGAATCAACTTCGCAAATAAAGCTTCGTGCCAATCGTCTTCATGCAAACCACGATTCGCTTTACCTTTTAAGTGAAATACGATTAGAACAAATCTTAGTAGAGTTAGAACATCGTACATATAATTTTCTCATCATTGATTCCATTCAAACCATTTACTCAGAGAACATCTCCTCAGCCCCAGGGTCTGTAACACAAGTTAGACAGATTACTTTTGAACTGATGCGCATTGCCAAAGAGAGAGGTATTGCTATATTTATCATTGGGCATATTACAAAAGAGGGTTCTATTGCTGGACCGCGTGTGCTTGAACATATGGTAGATACTGTTTTATATTTTGAAGGCGATAGTTCTCAAGAGTTACGCATTCTTCGTGGTTTTAAAAATCGTTTTGGGCCTACAAGTGAGATTGGTGTGTTTGAGATGAGAGCAGAAGGTTTAGTCTCAGCCACTGACATCTCTTCGCGTTTTTTTAACCGTGACTCTGAGCAAGCTGGTTCTGCCCTTACAGTCGTTATGGAGGGGTCTCGACCTATCATCCTTGAAGTACAAGCTTTAGTCTCCGAGTCACATACACCAAACTCAAAAAGACAGGCAACAGGTTTTGATAACAATCGATTAAATATGCTTTTAGCACTTTTGGAGAGAAAACTTGAAATCCCTCTCTCTGGGTATGATGTTTTTATTAACATTACAGGCGGTATCAAAATCACCGAAACAGCAGCAGACCTTGCCGTTTTAGCCGCTATTATAAGTAGTTTTAGAGATAGAACCATTTCAAAAGAGACAATATTTATAGGAGAGGTCTCTTTAGTGGGAGATGTGAGAGAAGTATATGCCCTTGACACAAGACTTAAAGAGGCACAATTACAAAATATATCTAAGGCATTACTAGCAAAAAAACCTTTAGAAAAAACAAACTTAAAAACATTTGTAGTAGATGAAGTCACAAAACTTTTAGAATGGTATTAAATTTATATTAATTATTGTAGAATTACATAGATAATATGAAGGACCTTAATGTTAGATGCAGAATTTAGAAGTGAAGAGAGATTTACAAGACTTTCAATAGCTTATGACAATCAAAATGAGAAAAAAAGTGTAATCAGTGAAGTTGAAAGAATCATAGCAAGATATAGTATCCAACCAGAAACTTATACGACAGCGGTATCCAATGGAAAAGAAGTTTTAGTTATAGAATATAATGATGAAATATCTCGTGAATCAGGCACGATTTTTGAAGAAATAATCAAAGCACTCAATATCACTAAATTAATATAATGTGATATACTAACATAAATACTTTTTAAGGAAGAAAAATGGCTGAAGAAGAAAAAACAGAAGAAGCACCAGCAGAAAAAAAATCTAGTAATATGCTCATGATTATTATCATTGTAGTTCTTGTACTTATCATCGCGATTGGTGGTGTTCTTGCTTTTGTTCTTATGGGTTCAGACGAAGAAGATGCAACCTCTGCTCCAGAAGTCAAAGAGAAAAAAATCACAAAACAGAGAAAAAGTAGTTCTTCGAGTATGATGGACAGCTCACGACAACTTAGTGAAATAGGAATCTTATACCCTTTAGATACATTTACTGTTAATTTAAAAAGTGATGCAGGAAGAAGATACTTAAAAGTAACACTCTCCTTAGAACTTGAAGGTGAAGAACTTAGTTTAGAACTCGATGCGAAAACAGCGGTACTTCGAGATAGAATTATTCGCATACTGAGTTCAAAAACATTAGAAGAGATTTCCTCTAAAAAAGGAAAAAGTAAAGTAGAAAACCAAATTATGGATACCCTCAATGCAATGATATCAGATGGAACAATTAAAGGTATATACTTTACAGAATTTGTAATTCAGTAGGCTAATTCAAGCAAATTTCATCAAATCTCTCTAATCCCCTTGAAATGGGGGTTTCCCTATGATATACTATCTTCAAATCTAAGCTAAAAAAGTCACTTATTTTCATATTGAGCGGACTTGAAAGGTAGTTCGCCAATTCAAATAGTAAGTGCAACACCTGATTAAACTGCTATATAAGATTTCGTAATTGGTGTTTCTTGAATTAGTAATAGTATCTTAGCAAATTTTGTCAATTTAAAAATCGCCAATTCTAAAATCAAGTGCAATTTTTTGAAGTAGTCGTTTAAAGGTTAACTGAGCATAGATACAGTAATCTTTTATCGACAAAAACAAAAGAGATTGTATGAAATACACACAGTTAACACTAACAAAAAGATACCATATTTTAGCTTTAAAAAAGCAAGGTTTTACACAAAAGGAAATTGCTAAGGAGATTGGTGTACATCCATCAACTATTAGTAGAGAAATTAGAAGAAATAGAGATAAAGTTCGAGGCTATAATGCAGAACTAGCACAGGTATGTGCAGTTAAACGAGCCAAGGCAAAGAAAAAGCGTTGCTCGTTAACCAAACAGATAGAGCGATATATTCGCTCAAAACTAAAACTTGACTGGTCACCAGAGCAGATAAGTGGAAGAATGAAGCTCGATATAGGTATTTCAGTAGTACATGCGACAATCTACCGCTACATCTATACTAACAAAGCAAATGGTGGTAGACTTTATAAATACCTAAGACACAAAAATAAAAAGTATCATAAGCGTTCTCATAACTATAAAGCAAGAGGTATCATTATAGACCGTACAATGATAGATAAACGTCCTAAAATTGTTGAGAAGAAAAAACGTATAGGTGACCTTGAAATAGATACTGTCATCGGAAAAAATCATAAAGGTGCATTGGTTACTGTAGTTGATAGAAAGTCAAAGTTCACACTCATTAGAAATGTTCCATCTAAAGAAGCAGAAGTGGTGACAGAGGCACTCATTGAGATGATACAGCCTATAAAAGCAGTTACTCATACTATTACAAGTGACAATGGTAAAGAGTTTGCCTATCACAAACAAGTATCAGCTGCACTTGATGCTGACTTCTACTTTGCAAACCCATATCACTCTTGGGAGAGAGGCCTTAATGAACATACAAACGGTTTAATTCGTCAATATTTACCAAAGAAAAGTGAGTTTTTACATGTTTCAAAGGAGGAAATTATTACTATTCAAAATAGACTTAACCATAGACCTAGAAAAGTACTTGGATATAAAACACCATATGAAGTATTTTTCAGTGAAATAAGTAAGAAATTAGCTAGTTAAAAATGAGGTGAAATTGCACTTGATTTTAGAATTGGCGATAAAATTCTTTAAAAGTGCCTATTTTAGGTAATTATAAGTGGTGGGTCCTATGTGACTCGAACACATGACCACTCCGTTATGAGCCATAAGTACAATTATTCTTTATAGTTCCTTTGACCCTATTTTAGCACCTAAATAGCCACTTTACTTTCTTATTAATTCTTTTAATAGTATAATTAATTCCACTAAAGTGGTTACCCAAGTGGTTACCCATAAAAGGATATAATTATGGCAATTAATATTAAGGACTACCCTAATATAATTAAAGCAAATTTGAAAGCAAATTTAAAATACACTATATTTTACTATAGGTTTAGACATGATAAAAAAGCTTACTATGGCATTATTGATTATTCAAATAAGTCTTGGAATAAAAGAGATAGAATCAAATATGCTGAGACTGAGCTCTTAAAAGCTAAAGAAGAAGCAGAAAAGAATATCGATACTGATGCGACTGTTGATGATATTGTAGAACTGTATTATCAAACACTTAAAGATGGTGAATACAAAAAAAGTAGAAAATCTTATTATGAGAGACGAGTTCAAATGATCTGTCAACCCTAATTCATACTAATCATAAACTATTCTAAGCAGCCGTTTCTTTTTGTAACATCATATTTTCATATTCTACTGGTGAATAATTATTATTTGC
>JALUXP010000006.1 GCA_027013295.1 Sulfurimonas sp. | reverse complement strand
TCTTTTGTTAGGTCTATGCGTTTTTGTGAAAAGGGTATAGGTGTTTGGATAATCTCTTGTGCGAAAACAAAAAGTGGTAGAAGTAAAAATAATATTTTCAAAGCTTTCTCTTTTTTCATAAGTGTAACATACTTTAAGTACAAAATGGTAAAATATACCCATCAAAACAGAAGGTAAAACCTGTGGCAAAACAATACATCATACTAGATACGGAAACAACAGGGACAAGTGAAGAGGATAGAGTGATACAACTAGGCTATATAGTTTTAGGTGCTAAAGAGGTTGAAGTTCATAATGAGTTTTTCAGTTGTAATACCCCTATCAAATTTGGAGCTATGGAGGTTCATGGTATCACAGAGGAGATGATAGCGGGTAAACCCCCTATCGCTACAAGTGCATCATATCGACGACTTCAAGAGCTCAATACTCCAGATAACTATATGATTATCCACAATGCACCTTTTGACTTAGGTATGCTTGAAAAAGAGGGCTTTCACACAAACATGAAAGTGATAGATACCCTCAGAGTTGCCAAACATATCTACAAAGATGAAGAAGCACATCGCCTCCAATACTTCCGTTACAAGATGGGACTCTATAAACTTGAAGATGCAGAGGCTGCATCTCTTGGCATTGTAGTAAAAGCTCATGATGCAATAGGCGATGTACTTGTTTTAAAACTCTTTCTTTCAGAGCTACGCAAGGCGATTTCTAAGATATTTCCAGATGAAAACCCAGTTGAAAAGATGGTTGACCTAACAAGTACCCCTATCCTCATAGAAAAATTTAGATTTGGAAAACATAAGGGAAAAAGTGTGAGAGAAGTAGCTAAAGAAGATGCGGGCTACCTCAGATGGATGCTCAGCTCTATGGAAAATCTTGATGAAGATATGCGTTACACAATCAACTCTGCCCTTGGCACTTAAACTTTTTTATCATCTAATTGATTTGTTATCTTATATATATAAGATAACAGTTCCGCAACAGCTTTATAGAGCTCTTGGGGAACCGCTTTGTCTATCTCTACCTTGCTCAGTAGTTCTATGAGGTCTTCATCTTTTTTGATGGGCAAATTATGAAGCTGTGCTATTTTTATGATATTTTTAGCAACTTTACCCTCCCCTTTGGCTAAGACTTTTGGTGCATTTCCTTTCTCTTTTTCATATTTAAGAGCGACGGCTTTTTCTCTCATCCTTTTACCTCAAAACCCATAGCAAAGTGATCATCCTCTTGGTATGGCACATCCTGTTTTTTTTGTAGTGCATCATGGAAACGAATCTCTCTTGGTGTGATTTGTGTACTTATTAAACCAGCTCTTAAGAGACTTAGATGCTCTTGAAAAAGATTTTTAAGCTCTTGATTTTTACTATATAAATGGATATTAATCTGATTTTTCTCAAAGAGAATAAGCTTTAAACTAATCTCGCCATAATCCTTGAGTTGGAGTTCCATGTCACAATAAAAATTTTCCTTATCTTTTTTTATATCTATGTTACCACCCTCTAATTGATCCCAAGTGATAGGTAGATATATGTTTGAAGAACTACTTAGATGAGAGATAAGTTGAAAGTTGTCTATCTGTAGCACTAATTTATCTAGATGCTTTATTAAGTCATGTTTATTTGAGTTTGATGAATTTTGTAACTCCTCTGCTGTATGTAACAAAGTAGCTTTAAGATCATTTGAGAGCATCTCTTTCATTTTATGTTCATAATTTAGATTTGAGCTCTGTGTCAATTCTTTGAGTTTTGAAAAAATCGTTATAAGATCTTTAGAATGTATAATATCAGCTTTTTGCACTAACTCTTTTGTGTCGAGGACAAACTTAGCTATATCTTGCTTTAACTCTACAGATGGCTCTTGTGTAGTAGTAAGATTTTGTATAATAATTTTAACTCTATCTAATAAAGGTTTTGACTCTAAAATTAAACTTTTATTTAAAATGCTTTGAAGTGCTTGAAGAGACTCTTTTATCATGGGAAGTTTGAGTGCTTTATCATCTAAAAACACTGTTTTTATATCTATTTTTTTATGTGTCTGAGTTTGTTTCATATTTTTAACTTCTAACACACCTTGTGCTGGCAATGAAACCTGTATCTTTTGCTTTACATCATTTGAACCAAGTTTTTTTTTGTCTATCTCTACTTTTTTGAGAGTATCTGAAGGGTTTGAAGGCGATTTCTCCTCTGTGTGATCTGGCTGAATTTTCTGAAATATTTCATTTGTCTTATACGCTTTAATAGGTTTTGATGGAGTAGAAATATTTCTTTTTATTTGTATCTCCAACTTTTCATTAAGAATTTTATTTGAAGCTTTATCAGAGGGTTGCTTTGGTTGTTCTACTTCCTTTGTTGCTACTAAGATATTTTTTGTCTTTGTGGGTGTAGTGCTAAACTCTAGTTTAGCTAACAACGCTTTTGTCTTAGTCGTATACAGCGGATCAGCTTTTTGTATATTTTTTTGTAGATTTACTACTATGGACTGTACCTGTTTTGAGAGAGTTTGCAATACTTTAGGTTGTTGTTTGATACCTTGTGCGAGTTCATTATTGCTCACATTTTTTATAACTTTATTTTCTAGTAAAGATTCTACCTCTTTAATAATCACTTTTGAATCTGCTACTTTACTCTGAGATAAAACCTCTTTGAGCATTTTTAAAGTATTTTTTAATTCTACTATAGGGTTTTGCATATTTTTAATTTTGGATTCTAAAAATAGACCTGAATTTTCAATTTTTTGTTTTATATCAATAGATTTTATATCGTTTATATCTACTAAAGCATTTTTCAGTAACCGTTCTATAGGCAAAGAAATTTTCTCCGATTGAAGTAATTTGAGAATTACTTGAATGGTGGTTGCTGTATCACCAAGGCTATTGAGTGTAGGATTTTTTTTGACTAAAGCTAAAAGTGCTTTATTTGAAGAGTTGTCACCACTTGTTTGTTTGAGTATTCTCTCTATGATCGAACCTAAGTCACCACCATCTCTGAGTATCTCTTTTAAGTCTGTTTTACTTGCATCGAGAAGTACTTGAGCTAAGGCTTTATTGGTATTTTTTAACAGTATATTTAATTTTGTATTGGATGATGTAGGGTGAATCATACTTTAAGCAAAGCATGAACCATACCGCCCTAAGGATAGGGCTGTATATTTAGTCTTCAGTAGTATTAAAAACTATCCTTTGATCTTTGTAGATACCAGTTCCCACAGGAATAGTACGACCAATGATAACATTTTCTTTTAAGTCATTTAAGTCGTCAACTTTAGCACTTACAGCAGCTTCTGTGAGTACTTTCGTTGTATCTTGGAATGATGCTGCAGAGATGATAGAATCCGCTGCAACTGATGCTCTTGTAATACCAACTAAGAATGGCTCAGCAATCGCAGGGCGACCACCAAGACGAGTGATTTTTTCATTTTCAGCTTTAAATTTTGCTTTTGAGATCAAATCACCTTGGATAAATTTAGTATCACCAGATTTTACAATCTTAATTTGTCTAAGCATCTGTGTAAAGATAACTTCGATATGCTTATCAGCAATGTTTACCCCTTGAGAACGGTAAACTTGTTGTACTTCAGATACTAGGTAATTGTAAAGTGCTTTTACACCCATGATACGAAGTAGCTCATGCGAAGAGATGATACCAGTAGTTAAACGCTCACCAGAGTGAACAAAGTCACCAGCATTGACAACTGGCTCATGACTCTTATCTACAAAATACTCTTTAACAAGACCCATATCACTTGTTACAACAATACGAACTTTACCACGAAGCATTTTACCAAAACTTACATGTCCATCTATCTCAGAGATAAGAGCAGTAGCTTTTGGACGACGACCTTCAAAAAGTTCACTTACACGAGGAAGACCCCCAGTAATATCTGATGATTTTTGAAGTGCTTTTGGTGTTTTAGCGATGATATCTGCTACTTTAACAGTGTCACCATCTCCAATATAGATAGAAGATTTTGACTCAATAGCATAACGCATTAACTCACCATCTTCGGTAGCTAAAACAACAGTTGGCTTATACTCACTTGGGATGTGATCGTTTATCATTAAACGAGTTTTTCCAGTAAGCTCATCCATCTGTTCTGTAGCAGTAGTTCCGACAATGATATCTTCAAATTTTACGACACCATTTGATTCTGAGATGATTGGGTTTGAATATGGATCCCACTCAGCGATTACAACTGACTCACTAGATGAAGATTTTGCTATGACTGAAGATACATCAACCTGTGCATTATCATTTTGCATTATAACAGATCCACGAGCAATGTAGTGTCTTACAGCCTCACGATTATTGGTATCGATGACTGTTGCAAAAAGACCTTTTTCCTCAACTGCATATCCCTCTTTAATACCTTCAACACGCTCTAAATAGTCACCTTTAAGTAAGAAATACTTTACAGTACCCTCTTCTTTAGCAAGAATTGTTTGTGTTACAGGTGCACCATTTTCAACTAAAAGCTCTGATGCATAAGGGATACGGGAAGGAACATTCCAACCATCTTTGATCGTCTCAACGATAGATTCTGCTTCTTCTACTGTTGCACCATTTTCATAAGGAAAATAATATTTTCCTACTATTTGACCACTAATACCAGCTAACTCATTTGGTTTAGCTATCTTATTTTTACGAAGTGTATAACGCGTAGTATCACTTTGATTTTCAATAGTAATAATAACTTCATCATGAATAGTCTCAATTTTTACACTACCTGAATGTGGTGCTTTTATCTTAGGCTCCACAAGTAATATACCTGCATTCCTTCTATTGGCAACGATATTTTTTCCATCTTTAGACTTGTAAGTATTGAGATTATAGTAACGGATAAAACCCTCTTTCTCAGCTACAACTTGACGCTCTTGTGCAGTAGAACTTGCAGTTCCCCCAACATGGAATGTACGAAGTGTAAGTTGCGTACCTGGCTCACCAATAGATTGAGCGGCTACAATACCTACAGCCTCACCACGACGCACAACAGAACCAGTTGCAAGGTTTACACCATAGCATAGTGCACAAATACCACCTTCACTTTTACAAGTAGTAGGTGTACGGATATGTGCAGTTTTGATACCTGCTTCTGAGATAACTTGAGCACTTATCTCATCTATAAGCGTACCCTCAGCATAAAGAATCTCATTTGAGATAGGATCAATTACATCTTCAGCTAAAACTCTACCAAAGAGTCTATCTTCTAAAGATTCGATTAAAGTATTTTGATCTGAAATATCAGAAATCTCTATACCCTCATGTGTATGACAGTCATGCTCAATAACTTTAACATTTTGTGCAACATCAACAAGTTTACGAGTAAGATAACCAGCATTTGCTGTTTTTAGTGCAGTATCGGCAAGACCTTTACGCGCACCGTGAGTTGAGATGAAGTACTCGATTACATTAAGTCCCTCTTTAAAGTTAGAGATAATAGGAGTTTCAATAATATCACCACTTGGTTTCGCCATCAATCCACGCATACCAGCAAGCTGTCGAATCTGTGCAGCAGAACCACGAGCACCAGAGTCCGCCATCATATGGATAGAGTTAAATCCACCCTTGTCATTCTCAACTAAGTCCATCATTTGAGATGCAACAGTATTATTTGTATCTGTCCAAACATCAATAATTTTATTGTATCTTTCTTGTTCTGTCAAAAGACCAGCTTCAAATTGTTTTTGAATCTCAATAACTTTATTTTTTGATTCTTCAATTTTAGGTGCTTTTGCATCAGGGATAAGGATATCATCAATAGAGATAGATACGCCTGACTCTGTAGCATGTTTGAAACCAAGGTCTTTAAGACGGTCAAGGAAACCAGCAGTTATCCCAATACCACCATATTTTTGAACATAATCAACAATAGCATTGATAGCTTTCTTCTTCATAATTTTATTCCATAATTCAGCAGGAACGAAGTCAGGAAGAATTGCTTTAAGAAGCATGCGACCAGCAGTAGTTGTGATGATATGTCCATCTACACGAGTACGAATTTTTGCATGTATATCAAGAGCATCATTTTCTAATGCAATATTTACTTCATCCACATTTGCAAAAAGTTTATTAGAACCTTTTACACTGTTTTTCTCTAGTGTAATATAGTAGATACCAAGAACCATATCTTGTGATGGCGTAGCAATAGCTTTACCAGATGCAGGAAGAAGAATATTCATAGATGCAAGCATAAGCACTTTTGCTTCTGCTATAGCCGCAGAAGACAATGGTACATGCACAGCCATCTGATCCCCATCAAAGTCGGCATTAAATGCAGAACAAACAAGTGGATGTAGTTGAATAGCTTTGCCCTCTATAAGCTTAGGGTGAAATGCTTGAATAGAAAGCTTGTGAAGTGTTGGTGCACGGTTAAGCATAACTGGGTAACCATCAACGATCTCAGCAAGACACTCCCAAACTTCGTTTGTCTTATCCTCTATCATTTTTTTCGCTGCTTTTACGGTAGTAGCATACCCTTTATCTTCAAGCTTTGCGATCAAATGTGGTTTGAATAATTCTAGTGCCATTTTCTTAGGAAGTCCACACTCATCCATTGCAAGACTTGGTCCAACAACGATTACAGAACGACCTGAGAAGTCAACACGCTTACCAAGAAGATTTTGACGGAAACGCCCTTGTTTACCCTTGATAACTTCCGATAAAGATTTAAGTGGACGCTTGTTAGCACCCTTGACTGCATTTGCCCTACGACCATTATCAAAGAGAGCATCTACAGATTCTTGAAGCATTCTTTTTTCATTTCTAACAATAATTTCAGGAGCTTCAAGTTCAACTAAACGCTTAAGTCTTTGATTACGGTTGATAACACGGCGATAAAGGTCATTCACATCAGAAACAGCAAATTTACCACCATCAAGTGATACAAGTGGGCGTAAATCTGGTGGAAGGACAGGAAGAACTGTTAACATCATCCAAGCAGGATTATTTCCAGAGTTTAAGAAAGACTCAATAACTTTAAGTCTTTTAGCAATAGTTTTTTTCTTTGCTTCTGATTTTGTGAGTTCTATGTCTTCTTTAAGCTGAGTAAAAGCATCAACTAGGTCTATCTCTTCAAGCAAGTCACGAATAACCTCTCCACCCATACGAGCAGAAAAACCAAGTTCACCAAATCTTTGGACAAGCGTACGGTACTGCTCTTCATTTAAAACATCATATTTTAAAACAGGAGTTTTTGCTTCTGCATCATAATATGCTTCCCCACCACTCTCAACAATATATGCTTCATAATAAAGTACGCGTTCTAAATCTTTCATCTTGATACCAAGAAGTGTCCCTATACGAGATGGTAAAGAAGAGACATACCAAATATGTGCAACAGGAGTTACAAGTTCGATATGACCCATACGAGTACGACGAACCTTAGTAGATGTTACTTCAACACCACATTTCTCACATACAACACCCTTATAACGCATCTTTTTATACTTACCACAAAGACACTCATAATCTCTTACAGGTCCAAAAATTTTCGCACAAAAAAGTCCATCACGCTCAGGTTTAAGAGTGCGATAGTTAATAGTTTCAGGTTTCTTTACTTCCCCATTAGACCATGACATAACCTTCTCAGGTGATGCAAGGCGAAATTGCAGTTGCTTTATATCTTTTGGTCTATTATTTTCTGTTACTTCAATAGGTACTAATTTACTCATCGTCTTCAACCTCGTCAAAAATTTCTACATCAAGTGCAAGTGCTTGAAGTTCTTTTGTTAATACAAATAGTGTTTCAGGGATTCCAGATGCTGGAATCAACTCACCTTTTGTAAGTGCTTTATAAGCGCGAACACGCCCATCAACATCATCAGACTTAATAGTTAGCATCTCTTTAAGAACAGCAGAAGCTCCATAAGCCTCTAATGCCCATACTTCCATTTCCCCAAATCTCTGACCACCGAAGAGGGCTTTACCACCAACTGGCTGTTGTGTCACTAAAGAGTATGGTCCAGTTGAGCGAGCATGAATTTTCTCATCAACAAGGTGATGTAGTTTGAGGATATACATATACCCAACATTCACACGCTCTTTGATCTTTTCACCAGTTTTACCATTGTAAACAACAGTTTTACCATCTTGATCCATTTTAGCAAGTTCAAAGAGTTTATCAAACTCAGCTTGATTTACACCCTCAAAAATAGGTGTAGCAAAACGAACTCCACCTTTTGCCCAATCTCGAGCATATCCTAAGAACTTCTCATCACTCATCTCACCAATAACTCTCTTAGCATCCATCATACCTGCTACATCTGCAATGGCTATCATTTTTTCTCTTAAGTTTTTAACAAAATCTGCTTGATTAGTCTCAAACTGCTCTTGAATTTGATTGCCAAGTTCTCGTCCAGCCATACCAAGGTGCATCTCCAGTATCTGACCGATATTCATACGAGAGGGAACTCCTAGTGGATTTAGGCAAACATCAACTGAGCGTCCATCTTCCATATATGGCATATCAACTTCAGGTACGATGGTTGAAACAATACCTTTGTTTCCATGACGACCCGCCATTTTATCACCAATTTTGAGCTTTCTCTTTGTTGCAATATAAACTTTTACATACTTAACAACACCATTTGGAAGGATGTCATCTTTTTCTAAAATATTAAGTTTTTCCTCATGTTCGTCTCTAAATAAACGCTTTTGTTTTTGGAAATAATTTTTAGTTTTTGTATATTCATCTTGAATACCCTCAGAAAAAGATTTCACGATAGCATTCATAGCAAAACGGTTTACTTCTACTAAATCATCACCATTAATTGTATCGCCAGCCTTATAATCTGTTTGTGCGATGGTAATATCACTTACCAATGCTTCACGAGTTAAAAGTTTTGCAACACGAAGCATCTCCTCTTTGTCTATCATAAGAAGTCTATCATAGTGCTCCCGCTCTAGGTAATCTCTCTCTTCTTTTTCAAGTTCAAGTGCTCTAGCATCTTTGTCATAACCTTTTTTAGTAAAGATTTTAACATCAACAACTACACCCTCCATAGATGGTGCACAGTAAAGTGACTTGTTGATAACATGTCCAGCTTTTTCACCAAAAATAGCACGAAGTAATCGTTCTTCTGGAGTTGGTTTCACCTCACCCTTTGGAGATACTTTACCAACTAAAATCATACCACCAGAAACTGTAGTACCGATTTTAACGATTCCTGATTCATCAAGATGGGTGAGTTCATCATCACGAACATTAGGAAGGTCACGAGTAATCTCTTCTACACCATGTTTAAGTTCACGAGCTTCTACATCTTTTTCATAAATATGTACAGAAGTAAATTGATCTTTACGAATCATTCTCTCTGAGATAACAATAGCATCCTCAAAGTTATAACCATTCCACGGCATAAATGCAACCATAGCATTGACACCAAGTGCTAACTCACCTTGATCCATATTTGGACCATCAGCAATAACTTGTCCTTTGGTAACTTTTTGACCAATATTTACAATTGGTTTTTGGTTAAAAGATGTATTGTTGTTTGTACGAAGATTTTTTTGCAATGGATAATAATCAATATAGATTTTTCCATCTTCTTCACCCATAACATAGATGTGTTTACCATCTACTTTTTCAACAACACCAGAACGAAGTGCTTTAACACACTCCCAAGAGTCACGAGCTACAAGTTTTTCAACACCCGTACCAACCATTGGTGCATACGGTCTTAAAAGCGGTACTGCCTGTCGTTGCATATTTGATCCCATAAGGGCACGGTTTGCATCATCATGTTCTAAAAATGGGATAAGTGATGCAGCGACACCAACAACCATACTTGAACTAAGATCAGCATATTCACATTCACTTGGGTTTTTAAGTAATACTTCCCCATCTTCACGAACAGAGATTAAATCTTCTATAAATTGACCATTTTCATCAAGTTTATTTGAAGCAGCTGCGATTTTCACACCCTCTTCCTGAGTTGCAGTAAGATATACAACCTCATTAGTAACTTGACCATCTTTCATCACTTTGTAAGGTGCTTCTATAAATCCATGACTATTTACTTTAGAATAAGTTGCTAAAGTATTGATAAGACCAATATTTTGACCCTCTGGAGTCTCAATAGGACAGATACGACCGTAGTGAGTTGGGTGTACATCACGCACTTCAAAACCAGCTCTCTCTTTAACAAGACCACCCTCACCAAGAGCCGAAAGACGACGCTTATGAGTGACTTCTGAAAGTGGATTTGTTTGATCCATAAACTGTGAAAGTTGTCCACCAGAGAAAAACTCCATAACAGTAGAAGTGATCATTTTTGAGTTGATGAGATCATGAGGCATTAGGTCTTCCATAGCACCACTCATAGTTGAGAGTTTGTCACGGATAGCTTTTTGCATCTTGATAAGACCATTGTGAAGCTCATTTACCAGTAACTCACCAATAGAACGGATACGACGATTTCCCAAATGATCTCTATCATCAATATGACCTTGACCATTTTTAACTTTGATAACATATTTCACGGACTTAATGATATCTTCATGAGTTAAAACAGTAATATAGTGAGGTATGTCCATATCAAGTTTATGGTTCATCTTCATACGACCAACTTCTGTAAGATCATAACGCTCTGGATCAAAGAAAAGTTGATTGACAAAAGTTTTTGCAGCTTCAACAGTTACAGGCTCACCAGGACGCATAACTTTATAGATACGAATTGCAGATAAATCATTCTCATCTTCAATCTCTTCTGTTTGTTTCAATAATTTAAGAGAATCTGCATCTGCATTAAATGCGTTGATAATGGAAGCATCAACACCTTCAGCTAAATCGTTTGCAACTTTAAACTCAGTAACACCAATCTCAGCTAATTTTTTAAGCTTAGTCTCATCAATATGAGTCATTGTATCAAAAAGAATCTCACCTGTTTCTGGGTCGATAATAGGTTCTGCCAAGTTCCGCTCGAGCAAAACTTCAAGTGGGTATTCAACTGTTTTTAAACCATCATCAATTAATCTTTGTGCTTTTTTAGCTGAGAGTCTTTTTGCAGTTGCAACAAGAACTTTTCCATCTGTATCTACAAGATCATAAGTAAGGCGGTTCGCATAATCGCTTGGATTAAAATCTAATGAAAACTTATTATCTTTCATTGTTATAGTTTGAATAGGATAAAACAGTTTTAAAATATCTTGTTTAGAATAACCTAATGCACGAAACATAATAGTCACAGGAACTTTACGGCGTTTATTGATTCTCATATATAGAATATCTTTTGGATCATATTCAAAATAGAGCCATGAACCACGATCAGGGATGATTTGACCAGTATAGATAAGTTTATTTCCTACTGTGGTTGCTTCTTCTTCTTTAAAAATAACACCAGGTGAACGATGCAGTTGATTTACAACGACACGCTCAACACCATTGATGATAAAAGAAGTTCTTTCTGTCATAAGTGGAATATCACGAACAAAGATAGATTGTTCTTTGATATCTTTTACACCAAGTTTTTCTTTTGTGTTTTCATCTCTTTCCCATAAAACAAGGCGAGTCTTCATTCTAAGAGATACTGAGTATGTGAGACCACGCTCCATACATTCACGAACAGTGTATTTTGGTTTAGTAACTTCACTACCAGCATATTCTATAGTTAGTCTATTTTGTGCATCATGGATAGGGAAAGTTGATTGAAATACTTTTTCAATACCACTAAGAGATCTATCTTTTTCATCAATCATTAAAAAGTTATCATAAGAACTTTGTTGGAGTTGAAGTAGGTTTGGAACTTCAATCTGTTGAGGAGTTTTGGCAAAATCTACACGAAGACGATTTCCGGAATATAAAGTGTTTAACATAGGCAACCTCGATAAGTTAGTTATCAAATTCAAGCGTCCTTGAATTGATTTGGGGGGCTCATAAATTGAGCTTTTTGTAATAGTGCTTATAAACGACATAAGGGCACTTTAGCTAAGAGACCAAGATCTCTTTGCTAAAGCGCCCGAAATTGAGAGCCGAAGCTCTCTAATATAGATAACACAGGCAAGCCTGCGTACCCCTAAAGGGGTATTATTTTACTTCTACAGTTGCACCAGCTTCTTCAAGAGTAGCTTTTGCTTCTTCAGCCGCATCTTTATCAACACCCTCTTTGATTGTTGATGGTAACTCTTCACAAGCAGTTTTTGCTTCTTTAAGTCCTAGACCCGTAAGAGCACGAACAGCTTTAATAACAGCAATTTTCTTAGCACCAGCGTTAGTGATAACTACATCAAATTCAGTTTGTTCAGCAACAGCTTCACCAGCTACAGCTCCACCAGCTACAGCAACAGGTTGTGCAGATACACCAAATTTTTCTTCAAACTCTTTTACTAATTCAGAAAGTTCTAATACAGAAAGTCCTGAGATAAATTCTAATACGTCTTCTTTAGTTACAGCCATGTGTAATCCTTAATTATTTTTTTATAGTTTCTACTGCTATTAAGCAGCTTCCTCTTCTTTTTTCTCTTTAAGAGCGTTAAGTCCAATTGTAAAGTTAGCAACAGGTGCCATCCAAGTAGCTGCAAGCATACCAAGAAGTTCCTCACGACCTGGAAGTTTAGCAAATGCTTCAACTTTTGCAGCATCAGTAGCTTCTCGGTCAATATAAGCAGACTTAATTACAAATTTTTCATTATTTTTAGCAAAGTCAGCTACTACTTTAGAAGTAGCAACAGAATCCTCGCCCCAAACTAAAATATTGGTATCATTAAGTTCGATACCTTCTAGCTTAGCCGCTGTTAATGCAAGAGTAGCAAGAGTATTTTTAGCAACTTGTACTTTTACATCTTTTTCTCTAGCACTATTTCTTAAACTCTCAAGTTCGCCAACGCTTAAACCTTTGTAATCACAAAAAATTACAGATTGTGCATCTTTAAACTCAGTCGTTAAACTTTCAATAATTTCAGCTTTTTGTGTTTTTGTCATAGAATATCTCCTTTCCAGACAACACTTCAACAGGTAGATTAAGTTTGCTTATACAAACACCTATATCTTTAGTCCATAAAATGCAGTTACATTATCAAAGTAACTTTAGAGTGCATCATACAAAAATGATGCACTAAAAATCATTTGATCTTTATTTAATATCTAAAAGTTCCAGAACATCGAGTTTAATAGCTGGACTCATAGTTAGACTAAGTGCACCAGATTTGATAAAACGACCTTTTGCTGAAGCAGGTTTTTGCTTATTGATAGCAAGCATAATAGCATTAAAGTTATCTTTGATTTGACTTGCCTCAAATGAAGCTTTACCAATACCAGCATGAATATTCCCTTTTTTGTCAACACGGAAATTTACTTGCCCGCCTTTAACATTTTTAACTGCAGTAGCAACATCAGGAGTTACAGTTCCAGTTTTAGGATTTGGCATCATACCTTTTGGCCCGAGAATACGACCTATTTGACCAACAAGTCCCATACAGTCTGGTGCAGCAACAACAACATCAAAGTTAAATACACCCTCTTTGATCTGTGCTACTAAATCATCAGTACCAACAATATCAGCACCAGCCGCCTTTGCTTCATCAGCCTTAGCTCCTTTAGCAAATACTGCTACACGAACTGTTTTACCAGTACCATGAGGAAGTACGATTGCACCACGAATCATTTGATCAGCGTGACGAGGATCAACATTTAAGTTAAGTGCCATCTCTACAGTCTCATCAAACTTAGCACTTACTAAAGTTTTTAATGTAGTTGTAGCTTCATCTACACCATACATCTTAGTAGCGTCAATTTTTTCTTGTAATTGTTTATATCTTTTACTCATTTTTCAAATTCTCCATTTGTAAATTCTTCCACTTTGTTTGTTGTAGTGGTCAACAACATTTCACCCAAGATGAGCTATTAATCAATAATATCAATACCCATTGAACGAGCAGTTCCTGACAATGTATTCATAGCCATCTCTGTATCGTTAGTATTGAGATCAACGATTTTACGCTCAACTACTTCCATCAATTGTGCTTTAGTTAATTGCCCAACTTTATTTTTAAGAGGATTGTCTGTACCTTTTTTAAGGTTAGCAGCTTTCATTAAAAGTGCAGAAGCTGGTGGTTGTTTTGTAATAAAAGTAAAACTTCTATCAGTATAAACTGTAATTACAGTTGGTACTTTAAACCCCATTAAATCTTTTGTTTTTTCATTAAAAGCTTTTGTAAACTCCATAATATTAACACCGCGTTGTCCTAGTGCTGGTCCTACTGGTGGTGCAGGATTTGCTTTACCAGCGTCAATTTGTAATTTGATATAACCATCAATTTTCTTTGCCATCTTTGTTTTCCTTGTTCTATTATTTAGTACGCAATCTGAACTACCTCAGATTGCTACGCCAATGCGACTAGTCGCTTTTATAGCTGTGCTAAGCTTAAATTTCTAAAAAAGCTAAGCTTAGCACAGTTAAATATCTCTATATAATTTTTTCTACCTGAGTGTAGGAAATATCTACAGGGGTAGCTCTTCCAAAAATCGATACATTTAGTTTTAAAGTGCCATGTTCTAAGTCATATTCATCCACAGTAGCTGTAAAGTTAGCAAATGGACCTTCATTTATACGGACTGTTTCGCCAGATTCAAAATAGACTTTTGGTTTTGGAGCTGCACGATTATTGACACGATCTAAAATCGTATTGATATCATGTTCACTTAAAGGGGTAGGATGATTTCCTTCACCAATGAAGCCCGAGACTTTGGGGATACTTTGTATCATGTGTTGTACCTCGACATTGAGATCAATTCTAGCAAAAACATATCCAGAGTATAAAGATCGCTCAGTAATCTTTTTGTTCCCATCTTTCACTTCAATAACATCTTCAGTGGGAACAAGGACATCAGTAATGTGCTCTTGAAGTCCAAGTTCTTCTATCATAATAAAGATAGCTTCACGAACCTTTCTTTCACTTCCGTATGTTTGAATCGAATACCATTGGTGTGCCATAATTCTTCCCTACCCTAATACAGCTGACATAAATGAAGACATCATCAAATCAACTAAAGCTAAAAATGCAGAGATAACTGCTACTACTATCATAACCGAGATATATGCTTGTTTTACTTGCCCTTTTGTAGGAAAGATAACCTTAGCTAACTCTAATTTTGCGTTTTTTATATGTGTATTTAAATTCATCTAATAACTTTCCTAAAATGTGCATTTATTATAAATAAAACTCATAAGTCATACTAATAATAAATGTGTGGCAGGCGTGGAGGGACTCGAACCCCCAGCACCCGGATTTGGAATCCGGTGCTCTACCATTGGAGCTACACGCCTACTAATTTTAAATATTTAAAGGAACAAGTCCCTTTAAATAGCAAGAACATAAATATTCTTTGCAATCTCCTAAAGCTACAAAAAGTAAACTTTTTGAGAATTGAAATAAAACTACAGTTTCATCTCTTTATGTATTGTATGTTCTTTACACCATTTACAGTATTTCTTAGTAGAAAACTTTTCAGTGTGTATTTTTTTATTTTTAGTTGTGTGATAATTGCGTCTTGTGCATTTCTCACAACCTAAGTGAATTGCTTCTCTCATGTTTAACCTTATATTAAGTCATTGATAATTAGGGGAACCCTAATTATGCAACGATTGTAGCTACAACGCCAGCACCAACAGTTCTACCACCCTCACGGATTGCAAACTTAGTACCTTCTTCCATAGCGATTGGGTGAATTAACTCAGCAGTAATACTTACATTATCACCTGGCATAACCATCTCTGTACCCTCTGGTAAAGTGATTGCACCTGTAACATCAGTAGTACGAACATAAAACTGAGGACGGTAACCATTAAAGAATGGAGTATGACGCCCACCTTCATCTTTACTTAGAACATATATTTCTGCAGTAAATTTAGTGTGCGGAGTGATTGAACCTGGCTTACAAAGTACTTGACCACGCTCAACCTCATCTTTACCAATACCACGGATCAGAACACCACAGTTATCTCCAGCAACACCCTCTTCCATCTCTTTACGAAACATCTCAACACCAGTTACAGTAGTAGTCTGAGTATCTCTAACACCTACGATTTCTACTGTTTCACCAATCTTAATAGTACCACGCTCGATACGACCAGTAACAACTGTTCCACGACCAGAGATTGAGAAAACATCCTCAACAGGCATTAAGAAATCTTTGTCAGTTTCACGAGTTGGTTCAGGGATGTAATCATCTACAGTCTTCATAAGTGCAATAATTTTATCTGACCACTCACCAAGAGTACCAGTTTTTGCCTCTTCAAGAGCTTTAAGAGCTGATCCAGCAGTGATAGGAGTATCATCACCTGGGAAGTCATACATGTCAAGTAGTTCACGGATTTCCATCTCTACTAATTCCATTAACTCTTCATCATCAACCATATCTTCTTTGTTCATGAAAACAACGATATACGGAACACCAACTTGCTTAGAAAGAAGAATATGCTCACGAGTTTGTGGCATAGGACCATCAGCTGCAGAAACAACTAAAATAGCACCATCCATTTGAGCAGCACCAGTAATCATGTTCTTAACATAATCCGCGTGACCTGGACAATCAACGTGTGCATAGTGACGAGTGTCAGTCTCATACTCTACATGCGAAGTAGCAATAGTAATACCACGCTCTCTCTCTTCTGGTGCATTATCGATTGCATCATAATCCATTAATTCTGCACCGTTAGTTACTGCTAATACTGCAGTAATAGCTGCTGTTAATGTTGTTTTACCATGATCAACGTGACCAATTGTACCAATGTTTACATGCGGTTTATTACGCTCAAACTTTTCTTTTGCCATAGTGTCCTCCGACTTTAAATGTGAATTGAAATGGAATTATATCCAAAAATCATTCAATTATTGCTTAATTTTTACTTTATTTTTTAAATGGTGCTGACGGTGGGATTTGAACCCACGGCCTCTTACTTACCAAGCAAGTGCTCTACCCCTGAGCCACGACAGCAAAAAAAAGCAATAATTGCATGATTTTTACATTTGCAATTTAATAATATTAGTTTTTTTGAAATTAGATGAAAAGCTATCAAAAGATATAGAAGTTAATTAATGAAAATTGTACTTCAGCTTCCAAAATATTTTTTGACTTAAATGGAGCGGGTGAAGGGATTCGAACCCTCGACAGCTTGCTTGGAAGGCAAGAACTCTAGCCACTGAGTTACACCCGCATCAGTCAAAAAAGTGGTGGTGGGAAGAGGAGTCGAACCTCTGAACCCATAGGGAGCAGATTTACAGTCTGCCGTCGTTGGCCACTTGACTATCCCACCATTATTATTTGGTCTAACACTGTTTCTAATATTCTATTTCAATGGTGCTGGCACGAGGATTTGAACCCCGGGCCTGTTGATTACAAATCAACTGCTCTAGCCAACTGAGCTATGCCAGCATCGAAATTGAATGGGAATTATAGACAAAAAAAAATCTAATGTCAAGCTTTTTTTTAGAAATCTATATAATCTTCATCTTTTAAAATTTTAGGCTCCCATTTTCCGCTCATCTCTTCAATCTCTTTTGCTATTGTATGGATAAAAGATGGCTTAATATGATTGATGTAGAGATTAAAATCATCTCTTTTTAACTCTTCCATCATTGTAAAAAGTAGTTTTGGTGTTAAATGTTTAGAACTTTTTGCTAACTCCTCCATGGAGGAAGGAAAAGAACATTCAAAAACTACTGATTTTATATCTTCTCTTTGTTCTATCATCTCAAATACATTGGTCATACTATAAGTGTCTGCCGTGATTAAAATACTATTATCATTTTTCGTAAAGATATACCCACAACTTGCAACTGTATGATCAGTAGCAAATGCTTCTATAAATTCATCATTACCAAGTCCATATACTTTTCCAAGTTCTATCTCCATATATTTAATTGTCATGTTACCTGATTGGGAAAGTGGTATTTTAGAAAAATCTGGCCAAATAGAGTTATTGAGAAAATTCTCTTTAATAGCTTGAAGAGTATCTGGTAGGCCAATAATATTTAAAGTTGCTGTTCTCTGCGAAAAATAATTATCTAAAATATAAGCAATATCACTAATGTGATCAAGATGTGAATGCGTTAGCCAAATATTTTGAATATCAATACTTGCATCTTTAAGTGGTCTTAGCAAATTACCAGCATCTATGACATTTTTCTTATTGAGCAAAAATGAACTTGTTCCAAAACCAGGAGCTTTTGTCCCATAAGCTCCCAATATTTGTATCTTATCTCTTGCTTTTTGTGCTGTTATCTCAGGTTTTTCATATTGATCTTTAAACTTTTCACGAACAGCGAGTAAAGCATCTAAATTTTCAAAAAACAGATCTATTAGTTTTGGATCGAAATGCTCCCCTCTTTCTTCTTTAAACAATTTAAAAATCTTTTCATCATCCCAAGCTTTTTTATAGACCCTATCAGAGCCAAGTGCATCAAACACATCAGCAATCGCTGTAATACGCCCATAGATATGAATATTTTCACCTGAGAGTTTTCTTGGGTAACCAGTACCGTTCCATTTTTCATGGTGTTCATAAGCAACTATAGCAGCCGCTTGCAGAAGTGGTCTTTGAGAGTTTTTAATCATATTAAACCCGAGTTCAGCATGAGTATCCATGATTTTACGCTCTTCTTCGTTAAACCTTCCCGGTTTTTTAAGTACTGCATCTGGAATGGCAATCTTCCCTATATCATGCATAGGGGAAGCTTGCTTGAGCATCTCTGCTTCATCCTTTGTCATACCGTAGGCAAGTGCAAGTATCTCTGAGTATTCTGCAACTCTTTTAACATGATTCCCTGTCTCTTTTGAACGAGATTCTCCAATAGCACCCATCGTGAAAACTACTTCTTTTTGCGTATCATCTATCTCTTGGGTAAGAGCGGCAGCAGACAATGTTTCAGCTGCATAGGTGCTTGCAAGAGTAAGTCGTTGCATATCTCTCTCATCAAAAACACCTTTTTCTCCTTGATGATTCATCACTTGAAAAGCACCAATAATTGCATCTTCGTTATTAAACATTGGAATTACCATCATGCTTTTTGTGCGGTATCCAGTTTCTTTATCTACATTTGCATTAAATCTCGAATCATCGTACACATCATCAATAAGAATTTTTTCCTCATTCATAATAGAACTTCCAACTATTCCTGAATCTATGGGAATTTGCAATCTTCCATCAACCCCATGAGCCACTTTTGTCCAAATCATTTTTTTATCATCACTTACAACCCAAACTGTACATCTATCAGAAGAGGTTAAAGCCCTACCCATATCTGCTAAGATGCGGATAGTTTCATCGTAATCTCTCTCTTTTGACACCTCTGTCAAATAAACAAATATTAATTGTAAAATCTCATTTGCATTCAAACTTCGTGGATGTTTCATTATCTGTCTCCTTATTATACATATTGTTGTTCCTTACTTTGTTGTCATTTTATGAACACCCCAATGCTCATTTTTTTGGATTTTTGATAACATATATTTAGATGCTCCATCATCGAAGTCATTGACTATCTGAGCAAATAAGGCTTTTGCTTTTTCTAAATCTAGTCCTTTGTATATATCTAGTGCATCTTCATAGCGTCGCTTAATCTCTAGGGAAACATCACTATCTGGCATCAATTCAAAAAGAATCACGGCCTCATCTTTACCTTTAACTTTGACAGGTTCTATCTCTCTGTAAATAAAATTTTCAGTAAGCTTTGCAACGGTAAATTCTGTGATAAGTATCTGCACAGTGTAATTTTTCGTTAAGCCTTCAACTCTTGAAGCAAGATTCACTCCATCACCAATCACAGTATAATCTTTTTTAGCATCACTTCCAATATTTCCTACAATAACCTCAGCAGTATTGAGTCCTATCCCTATGTGAATAGGAATGATACCCTCTGTCTCAAAATCCTTGTTAAGAGCATCTAACTTTTCTATCATAGAAAGTGCACTATGACAAGCTGCATCTGCATGCTGTTCAACATCAACTGGGGCATTAAAAAACGCCATAACTGCATCACCTATGTATTTGTCAAGCATTCCTCCATTGTCTAAAACAGATTGCGTCATAGGGGTGAAGTAACGGTTGAGTATCTCAATGAGCTTTTCTGGCGTCATAGATTCGGAAATAGTTGTAAATCCACGAATATCACTAAAAAGGATGGTAAGCTCTTTTTTCTCCCCGCCTAGTTTGATAGAATCAGGATTAGCAATAAGTTGGTTCAGTAGATCACCAGAGAGATAAGAGGAGAAAGTATCTTTTAAAAACTTTCCACGATTCTCTTGCTGGGTAAAAGCTATCCCCTCAACTGCAACAGCTGATAAGAACAAGGCAATCAAAGGGAAAAATAGGTCAATATAGAGCATCTCGCTGACAAACAGATAACGAACAAAAATATAAACTAAAAGATAAACTGATATATCCATAAGGACTCGATGGAGAATTTTAGAAAAGAAAATTACTAAAATAAAAGGTAGAAATACAAAAAATGTAATTAACCAAGAGGTAACCATCTTTGGCTCACGAATAAGATGCCCTTGAAGTAAATTTGAGATGAAAGTATAATGAACAAGAGGACCAGGGATAGAACCAATAGGTGTACTTACTATATCCCCAGAGCCTACCTCTGTAATCCCTAAAATAACAATCTTTCCTTTAAAATAATCAGGCTTAACTACCCCCGTAGCTACATCCAAAAAAGAGATTATCTTGTACTGATCTCTTTTGTAAAAGTTCACTAAGACAAGACCATCATCATTGAGGCTTATCTCTTTGTCGTTTATCTTTACATGATGTGCATCTACCCTAGAGATATCTTTGTTAAACTTAAGTCGTAAACCTTGAATCCCAAGAGAGGGATAGAGTATATTTTGAAAGTACATGGCAACAGGGTAAAGACGAAACTTGTCATCACTTGCTCTAAAAGTTGAAAAACTTCCAGAAAGGGTACAAGATTCTAGTATTGGTAAGATGTTCATCTCTGCGAACTCAGCAGATGGGAAATTAGGGTTTGCATACTTTGCAACTTGAGACTGCAAAAGGTCTAATGAAGAATCACTAAGCACATCTAGCTCATCATCGGTTATCTCTTGAGTAGCATTGTGTCTAAGAAAAAACCCACATACGCTTGCATTGAGGTTTGAGATAGATTCCCCTAGTATTGTGTCTTGTTCTTTTGAGGTTGGTTCGGAAAAAATCATATCCATCAGCACAACATCAGCTTGAGACAGATTATTGACACCGAGTGCCAACTTTTCCCTTTTCCAAGGCCATCTGCCATAGGTATTTACACTTGGTTCATCCACTGCAACAAAGACAACCTCTTTACTTATCTCTTTATCTTGAAGTTCAAAATTTATATCATTGAAACGCAATGAAAAACTTTCAAAAGGCTCCACTTTATATATTTGTAATAGTAAGACTATTATCAATACTGGAATTAAAGCAACAAAGTAAAGAAACTTATCTTTCATCAAATCCACCTTTTACCTCAACTCTAAAAGTCCATCGCTTTATCAACTTTATCCAAATGTTTACTACCATCTATTTGAGAATCCATATTGTTATCAAACATACTATCTGCATCTTTTAGAGTCTTTGACATTTTCATCTTTACACCACTTGATGTCATACCCTCAAAATCATCAAATTCAGCATCCTCAGCACTATTCCATCCGCTCTCTTTAACAACATTTCCTTCAAAAGAGATAACATTTCCTGCTTCAAGATCGAACTCTTTTGTTATCAAAGGTTTTAGTTTTTTGACACCTTTGAACTTATCGAAGCCTGCCATTTGTTCATTAATGTAAGCATTATATTGAGCCAAAACTTCTTTTCTAAAAAGCTCAAAAGATTGTGAAGTGGCACTTGCAACACCAATTTCACCCTCTTTGAGTGCTACACTTTTCTTTTTTTCGCTTGAATTGATAACAAAAGTTGTCCCCTTAATCCCAATAATGGCAAAAGGCGTTTTCACTTTCAAGGAGTTTTTTGCATCTCGGGAGGTGATGTTATAAAAAACTCTCCCACCCTTTTGGTTGATGGCATTATTGGATGCAAAGTGCACCGAGGAGCTTACATCTAAAACAATACTAGAGCCATCCTTAAGCTTAATAGCTGCTTTACCTTTTCTTGATGTTGTAACTAAATCACCCTCTTTAAGTTCCTGTCCAACTTTAACTTTTGACTTTTTAATAGAACCTTCACTTTTAACTTTTACACTTCCTGTGACAGAGGTAACAGTTCCTATTACTGCACTTGCGTTTAATAGTGTAAAAAAAGACAAAATTAATGTTATTAAAACAGATTTCATAATATACTCCCAAAATAATTTAAACTATTATAGCATGTTAAATTTATTTTGTTAATTAAAGGGGTAAAAATGTTAAAAATATTATTTTCACCGTCAGAGGGAAAAAAAAGTGGAGGAAGTGAAAAATCCCATGAAATTCTAGGAGCATTAGATACCAGAGATGAGATACTAAATACTTATAATAATATAGTTAATTCTAAAAATAAAGAAGATATAAAAAAGCTTTTTGGATACAAAAAGTTTAGCGAATGTGAGCCTTATATAGTTGATGTTTTTAACTCTCCTCTTATGTGTGCTGTTGAGAGGTACCAAGGTGTAGCCTATGATTATCTAGAATTTTCTTCTTTGGATGCCAAAGCTAAAGAGTACATAAAGAAAAATACTATCATCTTCTCAAATCTCTACGGAGCTATCTTTGCAGGTGATGCGATAGCTAACTACAAAGTAAAACAAGGCAATAAAATAGGTAATATAGTTGCAGATAGATTTTATAAAGATAGATTTTCATATCAGTTAGATTTACTTTTATCAAGAGATGAAGTACTTGACTTGCGTGCTGGATATTATGATAAATTTTACAAGACAACTAAACCCTACACTACACTTAAGTTTTTAAAGGGTGGCAAGGTTGTCAGCCACTGGGCAAAGGCTTATCGTGGTCT
>JALUXP010000005.1 GCA_027013295.1 Sulfurimonas sp. | reverse complement strand
ATCGTTGAGATAGCGCATACAGAAGCGGATAAACGATTTTTAGGTATTCAATCTAGATATTATGAAGAGGAAAATCTAAGTGCAGGTATGGCAAGGGTTGTAGTAGAAAATTTAAAACTCGTAAAAGTACAAAAAGGAAAACTGCTACTAACAAAAAAGGCTCAAGAGTTTCTCTCTTTAACCTTTCCTCAACAATATATTGTACTCTTAAATATAATGCTTGGTATCAATATTGGATACTTTGATAGACATCAAGAAGCTCTATGTGTCCATAACTCATCACTAATATTATTGCAACTCTTAAGAGATAAAACAAGAGACTTTAGAACATCAGCTGTATATACAGCACTCTTGCTCGATAAATACCCTGTACTTGAAGATGGCATTGATGAACTGGAGATGTTAAGTTATGGGGAAAAAGATAAGTTCGATATTTTTATAAGCATCGCAGAAACGAGACTATTTGAGAGACTCCTTTTACCTCTTGGTCTTATCGATATGAAAGCTTATGACTACCCTCAAGAAGATGAATTTGCAAAAAGTGCCCTACTCGACTTACTCATATCTCAAAAATACGCGATAAATAAAGAATTAGTGTTAAGCAAAAAACTCATCAAAGAGTTTAAAGATCAAATACGAACTTCAAATATTGATATGAATCTCTTTGAAGATCTAATGTTCCTCTTTGCACAATTTTCTCATCTCCCCATCCCTCCTAAGCAGGTGGTAATAGATAATTTAATGGCTAAAAAACTAGTTGTAGGTACTTTGAAAAATAGCTATGAAAGATTGTACGAAAATATGATAGAGTCTGTCATAACTACATTTGATGAGTTTACACAGCTCGATACCACTGGTGGTAATCGTGATGACTTAGTTCATGAGTATCAAAATATGGTAGACGCTCTCTACTCTTTAGTTGCAACACCAAAACCTTTTACAACTATGCAAAAGTTGCAAATACTCCCTGTTTTTATTTTTGATGTGCTACAGCTACATTACGACATCGATACACTAAGTCAAGATTTTATATTTCAATGTTCTGATACATTTGATGAAGAGTTCGCAAAAGATATAGGAGGACTCATTCTCCTACTCAATCAACTTGAAAAAGATGCGAAAAAATTAAAAAAGAATAAGCCTAATTTTGAGCAAGGAGTTAAAGAACTCTTACAGGTTTACCTGATGATTGTTTTAGAGTTACAAAGTCGTTTACTCTAAAGCTTTTGAAATCACTCAATATATTTAAAACCAATTTTAGGATATAAACATGGCATCATTTGAACAACATGTAAATGGAGCAGTTGTGGCTTCTGGTATCGCAGTAGTCCCTTTATATACTTCCTCTATTATAGATGTGAATCAATCATTAGTGCTTTTAGGTTTGGGCATGCTTGGTGGTGTGTTACCTGATCTCGATTCTGACAATTCTAAGCCAATACAAATAAGTATGAGAATTTTATCGCTCTTTTTACCTTTACTGGCAGTTTTAGCCTTGGTCGAAGAGTTATCTCTTATCAAAATATTATCGATATGGTTAGGTGCCTTTGTATTTTTAAACTATGTTGTGTTTGAAATATTTTTTAGATTTACCGTTCATAGAGGGATATTTCATTCAGTGCCTATGGGACTGTTTTTAGGTCTAGTATTTATCTTTGTTTTTCATGATATATTTGAGTATGATTCTTTTTTTAGCACTTTAAGTGGAGTTTTTCTTTTCTTTGGTTTTATTGTGCATCTTGTTCTTGATGAGCTTGTTAGTTTAAATGCATTAGGTTTACATATCAAGAAATCTTTTGGAACAGCGCTCAAGCTTTATGATAAACATAATATCTATGGGAGTATCTCTTTGTATGTTCTCATAGCCATTATGCTCTATAGTGTAGATATCGATATAGATGTTTTTGCTAAAGTTTATAACTCTTTTGAGAATATTAAACTGTAAGTATTTTGCTTTAATATTGATATACTTTTTCTAGTTCAAATCTACGAAATACCACCAATATGTCTAAATAATTCCTGCTTCGCTCAAGGCATCAGCAAATTCAGCACTAGCCATTTTTGATAATTTTTCTACTTGTTGCTTATGCTCTCTATACATTTGCTTATGTTCATCTGTATCTTTTTGGAGTGTTTCTTCAAAGTATCTACAGTAGTCTGCAAATTCATTAAGCACTGTATCTATCTTCTCGTGATAGCCATTGCCACCAATAGACTTGACTTCAACATGATTAGCCTCAATCTTTTCTACATTCCAAATCGTTCCCTTTTTTGTCTTGATCTTGCGACTTGCTTGTTTGGTGTAAGAAGAGAGTATATCCATTACATTTTGACTGTAGCCAATTCTCGGTTCCCATGATGAGAGTAAGCCCGCTCTATCACATAACAACATAAACTTATAGAAGTTAAAGTTAATGCCATCGTTATTAATAGTAGAGATGTGAATGTGAAATCCTGTTTTTTCATTGGTGTAGCCATACTTCTTGATAATTGGGCATATCATCTGGATGTAATGTTCTATGCCTGAAGCAGTTGTGATAGGTACTGAAATTTCAATACCGTTATCTTCAAGTGAGATGTCTGGCTTTATCTGCATGCAGTTATTTTTATCACTGCTAGTTGGTAAATTTACAGTGTCAACTAATATATCGGCATCTGTAATCTCATATATCTCTTGTGTGATACTGTCAATGGCAGAATTGAAGTCATACTGTTTCGTGTCTATATAGAACTCAAACTCACACCCATATTGATATTTATCAGTTGCTTTAACAACATGCCCATCGTAGTAACAACTTAGATTAGCTTCATATCTTTTAGTAGTACCGTCTGTTGTATATTTCATCATCCCTCAATCATTGCATCTAATGCACTATGAAGTTTTTCTAGCTTATAGTCAATATTATTCACCCACTCTTTTAGTGGCTCTTGTTCATCAGAAATTTCTGCATCTTCTCGAATATACACAAATGCTCGCTGTACACCATGATGAGATTTTACCTCTATTTTTTTTCTTATGTAGTAATCAGGAGCACCTTCAAATTCATCTATTTTTTGCATAAGCTCAGCTCTTGTAATCTGATAGAGTTCACCTTTTATCTTAGCATATGGTTCATCTACTATGTATGGATAGTTTCCAAATGAATCTTCATACATAGAAAACTTTTTAACAGTTCGTGCTTTACCTAATCTTTTAGCAGAGTGACCAAGGACATTATGATTGTCAAAGCCTTTTTTTAGTGATCCATAGACAAAGAGCAGTTCGCTAAATGGTTCTTCTCTTTTGAAGTATCCTCGCTTTACTATTGTAATAGCACCAGTGTCATGAAGTCTATGCAGAATCTTTCTTTTTGTATCAACAGAGAGACCATCAATTTTTACAGCAGAAAACGGTACCACTTTATTTAGTTCAAGTGACTGCACTATACGATGTACTTTTTTTGTGTATGACATTGAATGCTCCTTCAAATATTATCGTGACACTATTATAGCAAAAATAAATAAAATAATCACTTTAATTAACTACGATAACTTACTAAAAAATGATGAAATTTATATAAATTTATTATCAAACTTGCTCTAGTTTACTTTTGAAGCTATATCTATATTTGCACTTTGCTTTGACGACTCATCATATCACTTAAAATAATTTGTATTTTTTTTATTATATTTAAGTCTCCATCTTCTTCTAGGATTACTACATGAGGTTGCCAGTACATAATCTCAGAAAGTATCTCTAACTCATGGGTTATTTTAATTGTGTACTCGATACCATCTTTGCATTCTTTTGACTTGTGCATATTATCTTTTAATCCAAAAATATTCTTTTGTTTAAAATACTTGACTTTTGAATCTGAGATCCATAGTGTTACATTTGAAGGTATCTTATTTGGATCGTGCCAGACATTATGCCACTGAGATAATTTTAGATCATGTACTTTTGAGACATTAAAAGTATCTTGTAATACTTCTATGTTATCTATACTTAACAGGCGAAATTTCCTATAAGTCTCATCAACATCTAAATAGTCAGTCCTGAAAAACCAAGATTTGAATAAACTGACCAATACTAACTTTCCTATTCTACCATAACTTCAACAGTAGCAAAAATATCTGCAAATATTTTTCCCTTTCTTGCTGCTTTTGCTGTGTAAGTGCATAAAGTATCAACCCAATTCGTAGTAAAATAATGATCTGGATGAAGTTATTCATCCATTTTTTCATATTGAATGCTGAAGCAGCAAGTAGTAAATTTATTTGGTCACCAATAAAGCCCTTGAGATAGTTTTTTGCCATTCTATGGTCAGATTTTACATGCCCTATAATAGGTTCAATGGTAGCCCGTCTACGAAACTTTTCCCGTTTGACCTCTTTTTGATATTTTGTATCTCTTTTGAGTACTTTACCAGGAATAGAGATAGTAACACCAAGCACCTCTTTCTTTCCTTGATAACCTCTGTCACATATTGCCTCTTGAAT
>JALUXP010000004.1 GCA_027013295.1 Sulfurimonas sp. | reverse complement strand
ACCCTTTCCAAGTGCTTTGTCTATCATTTTTATATATCCATCAATTCCTACAAGACCTAATTCTGCGCGTTTGACCATCTTGTCTTTACCAATAACAACCGTTAATGGAACACTTTGCACCATAAACTTCTTTGAGAGTTTTGGATTATAGGCTGCATTGACTTTGGCTATAACAACATCTTCATCTTTGTAGTGCTCCGCAAGGTTCGGTAAAAGCGTAAGAAGTGCCTGACATGGACCACAGGTCTCACTGTAGAAATCTATAAATACAACAGCGTCTGTATTCTCTATAAAATCAGTATAGTTTTTATCATTAAGTTCTTTGATTGTATTACTCATCATTCTCTCTTTTATCAATATTCATTTAAATACTTCCTCAGAATAAGAAGTTTAAAGCGAACGACTTCTCAGTTCTAAAACAATCATAAAATAGTTCTGTATAAACTCTTTGACACCTTGTAGAAAGTTTGGTTTATTTTTTTTGAGTTTTTTGGCATCCTTTTGGAGTTGCTCTAGAAGAAGCATTAAGTTCCCTACATCCATAGCAAACTCTTCATCCAGCTTCTCTTTTAAAATTAGTATAAAATCCTCTTGTGTATAATCTATATCATAACGGAGTTTTAAAATATCAAATATAAACATTGGAACTATTTGAAGCCTTTGAACAGTGGTAAAAGGTTTAGGTGTTTGTACCAGTACTGCAAAGGAGTCTATCATCTGCATATACTCCTCAACCAAATCTTCTCTTTTGGCTCCTACGGTATCTAACTGTGTAAACTCTTCATAAGTTGTTAAGACACTCTCTATAAGTTGTCTATAGATTTTCTCATAATCAGCTCTAAGAGTACCTATAACAGCATGTTTTTGCATTAAACTCTCTACAACAGCATCTGCTGGAGGGGTTGGAACATCAGCAAACTGTGCAAATAGAAAAAGTGTCTCTTCAAAAAGATCTATCTCAAGGTTTTTCGTTCGTATAGTATCTTGAAACTCTTTTATAGTTTTCTTGGTAAAGAGTAGCTCTTTATTGATTACGTTTTTCTCTTCTATGAGATGATCAAGCAGTTCACTTTTTGCATATTTTCCATCTTCCATATAGGTTTTTGCTTTTTGCATCTCTACAAGCCCTAGTGGCAAAAAGAGTCTTTCAAAAAGTCTTAACTCTGCGATTGATACATATATTTCAAACTGATCTTTATCTGCGTAATCATAAAGCTCGAGTAGCTCTATATCATCTTCAACTGCCGGATAACTCTCAAGTAATATTACACTATAAACATCTACACTTCGAAAATCACGACTTTTATCCCGTAAAAGTTGTAACATTATCAAAGAGCTGTTATGCACACAAAGCGCTTCTTGATGACCATCAAAATATCCAAGATTAATACCAAACATAATATTGAGTAGTATTATGTACTGTTGATGTTTATTAAGGGTTAAAAATTGGCTTCCTTTTTTTGTGAGGAGGAGTTTTCCTTTTTGAACCCTGACAAGTTTTAATACCTCTGCAACCATACGAACCAAAGATGCACTGAAATGCTCCTCTTCATAAAACCTCGTCTGATACTTTAAAAATCTCTCATCTGCAGTGGTGCTTGCAACCTCTACGATGCTCTTTACCACTTTTGTGGGTAAGAATCCTTTTTGAGTGAGCTTTAGTCCTTTTGCATCGATAGTGTTTAAAAGGGTATTTACTCCTTCTAAGAGTGGAATGTTTTTAAGATCATAAGTAAAAAACTCATCTTTTATGTTAAGCGTTAATGCCTGTAGGTTCTCTAAGCTGGTTTGATATAAATCCATGATACTGCCTCGATTTTGTTAAGAGATTTTACCATATTGAGAAAAATGAAATACTTTAACACCCCCCCCCTCCTCCTGCTCTTTTGGCATATAACTAAAAGCATCCTCAATATGGGAAATTTAAAAATTTATCAGAGAATTAAGTGCATTGCCTGAATTAGTGCTATTATTTTGCAAAGGAGATTAATGCTCAATTTTATTATTTACAATATTGTCGTCTATGGTGTTTACAGTCTTATTAATTTTTTCTGCACTACAGTTGGAATTTATCTACCACTCTCTTTAAGTAACTTAAGCGATAGTACTATTTACATTGTGGCATTGAATATTTTTGTATCAACAATTGCAGGATATTTTATCATGCGCTATTTAAAAAAGCATTTTTTATTTGACAAATAAAGAGTACACTTCCATATGAATAATTCAATATACCACATTGCAATGACAGATCTTCTATGGGTATTCATTCCTGTAGCAATTATGCTGATGATCTATGTTCGTTGGACAGAAGATAAATTTACCATTCCATACGCTTTGATACGTATGATGACGCAGCTTATTTTAATAGGGTATGTCCTCACCTATATTTTTAATTCCAACTCCTCATATTTAATAATATTGGTTCTCTCTGTTATGCTTATTGCTGGGAGTATGATAGCTTTGCGACCTTTACAAAAAAAGAATAAGTCCTTGTATCTGTACGCTTTCATATCAATTTGTATTGGTGGAGTATTTACTCTTGCACTGGTAGTATTTGGAGTACTTGATCTCAATCCATGGTATGAACCAAGATTTCTTATTCCATTAGCGGGAATGATTTTTGCCAATGCAATGAATTCTGTAAGTATTGCTGCAGAGAGATTTGAGAGTGAATTCTCCAAAAACAACAGCTACACACAATCCCGAGCCATCTCATATAAAGCGGCATTCATTCCTACTATCAATGCACTCTTTGCTGTTGGACTGGTCTCTTTGCCGGGGATGATGACAGGACAGATACTCTCAGGGGTAGATCCACTTATCGCAGTGCGCTATCAGATGATGGTCATGTTGATGATTTTAGGCTCATCAGGTATCTCTGTAGCTGTCTATCTCTCTTTACTCAGAAGTAAAACTGATATTTGATATAATCCTAAAAAGCTATATTTACAAATGAGCAATAAATGAGTAAAAGAGTTGATATCACAGGGAAAACATTTGGCAATGTTTTGGTATTAGAGTATTCTCATACTAAAAACACTCATGCCATGTATAAATGTAAATGCAAACTTTGTAATGCTCCAATGATAGTTTCCTATACCAATTTAAAAAGTGGCAATACCAAAAGTTGTACCTCTTGCGGACAAAAAACACATGGAATGTCGAAACATCCCTTGTATGATAGGTGGAGAGCATTAAAAGAGAGAAATACTCTCTCTGAAGTGTGGAAAGATCCAATCAGATTTATCTCTGATGTCGCGCCAAGTTTTCAAAAAGGATATTCACTCAGAAGAGTTGATAAGAACAAGCCATACTCTCTAACAAATAGTTTTTGGGCACAACCTCGAAGTAACAGACATACTTCAAGCCAAAGAATCTATTTTACATAAATTGTCGCTCTATCCTGAAGACCTATCTATCCTCAGTATAGGAAATGTAGAATTACCTCACTCAATATAACTCAATAGATGCTTCTTGGCTTACCCTCTTCTTTTTTAATATCATCTTCCAAGGCTTCACTTAACAATCTTGCCACTCTGCAGCTTGCAAGCGTCACACCGCATGGTCTGGAGTTGAGTTGCTTAAAAATATCCTCATTGAGTCCATATATCTTTGAAAAATTATCAGCATCGAATCTATAGAGGTTATGGATAACTGTGTTAGCGGAGATAGAGCTGTTCTCCGTCTTTTTCATCACCTCTTCCCATACGACAACAGCATAGGCACTCGCTTTAATGAAAAGAGAACATTTATAAGAATAGCTCTTCTTCTTGCCAGTTTTTACTTCATTGAGCTGTTTATGGAAGTTGTTGTGTTTTTGGATGAGTCGGTTATATATTTTTGCACTCACGCCGATTCTCTCTACTTTACTCCACTCATCTAAAAGTGCCAGCATAAACATTGCTATAGCATATGTCTTTATAAGGCTCTGTTCTTGATCTTCTTGCATATAGTGTTACTCATAGGACTCTGTTTTATTATTTATTATAGCTAAATTGCTCCATATCTATATTTATAAACAACGAAGTACTTTAACACCCTACTCCCTGTTATTGGAATTCACTGTATAATATGCTCCTCAATATGGGAAATAGATATGAATCAACAAGAAAAACAAGAACTTAAAAAGATAATTGAAGCGGAAATAAAAGCACTTAGCGATGAAATAGAGAATATTCAAACTGCACTCAAGCCAATAAAAAAAGACTGCTCACTTGACAGTATCGATCACAAGATGCTCAAACAAGACCAAAATATTAATATCCAAAGATATGAAGTTGCAAAAGTAAGACTCAACAGACTCAAAGCAGCATACCTGAATCTTGACAATAGTGACTATGGAGTATGTAAAGAGTGTGAAGAGGATATCAATTTTGAACGTTTGAAACTGATACCCGAATCGAAGTACTGCGTTTCATGTATGAATGAGCTGGGATTATAAAGAGTGCTTAGTAAAAAACTTGAACTCCTCTTTCTTACAATTATTATCCTAGCACTTTCCAT
>JALUXP010000003.1 GCA_027013295.1 Sulfurimonas sp. | reverse complement strand
TCTAAAAGTTGCAAAAGATGTGATGCTTAACAAGTATGGAGATATGCTTGATGAGGTTGAAGTAGAAGAGATACTCAACAGGGTGCATCTGCTTTTAGAGCATCAAGAATTTGTAAATCTACTTGATGGCAAATACTTTAAAGAAAAAGCGTTAAAATACAAAAATAATTTGCGTTATATAGACTTGCTAGTCAAGCACAAAAACGGCTCTTGGTATGTCATAGACTATAAGTCTTCACGAAACTATCAAGAGCATCATGAAAAACAGGTTCGTTACTACATAAAAGCGATTCAAGAGATAACAGGGCAGGAGGTGGAGGGATTTATAGTCTATCTACTTCAAGAAAATATAGAAATCCTTAAAATTTAAAAAAAGCTGAAATTCAGTAAATATTAATTAAAATAGACTTAATTTAAGTGGTTTGTAAGCTTATGAAGCTATACTTCCGTCAACAAATACACAACGAAAGGGTTCTCAAGTGAAATTTACAAAAATTGCAACTCCAGAACAGATTGATCAAAAATGGGTTTTGATCGATGCAGAGGGTAAAACTTTTGGTCGTATGATTACAGAAGTAGCTACTATACTTCGTGGTAAAAATAAACCATGTTTTACTCCAAATATTGACTGTGGTGACTTCGTCGTTATCATTAACGCTTCTAAAGCAAAGTTTAACGGTCTTGGTAAGGTCAATGATAAAGAGTATTTTTCTCATTCAGGTTACTTCGGTTCAACTAAGAGTGTTAAGATGACTGAGCTTTTAGAGAAAAACCCTGAGAAGCTATACAAATTAGCAACTCGTGGTATGCTCCCTAAAACGAAACTCGGTGCTAAAATGCTTAAAAAACTAAAAATTTATGCAGGTGCTGAGCATCCTCACACTGCACAAATTGCTAAATAAGGATTCATTACATGGCAGCAACAAAAATATATGCAACAGGTCGTCGTAAAGCGTCTATAGCAAAAGTATGGTTAACTCCAGGAACAGGTAACATCACAATCAATGGTCTTTCATTAGACGCATGGTTAGGTGGACTTGAAGCAAAGAAACTTCGTGTGAAACAACCATTGGTTCTTTCAAAACAAGATACTTCAGTTGATATCGTAGCTACTACTCTTGGTGGTGGTTTTGGTGGTCAAGCTGATGCTCTTCGTCATGGTATCTCAAGAGCTCTTGTAGCTTTTGATCCAGCGATTAAAGCTATCTTAAAACCAGAAGGCATGATGACTCGTGATTCTCGTGTTGTTGAGCGTAAGAAACCAGGTAAGCGTAAAGCTCGTCGTTCTCGTCAGTTCTCTAAGCGTTAATCCTTCTCTCTTTTTACTTTTATCAAGACTTTTTGTCTTGATAAATTTTCCTTTCCTTTTCTTTACAAAAATTTTATAAATACAAACCTAAGGTAAATAACTTTTTGTTACAATTCCTCCGCAAAAGATAAGAAAATAAAATATATTAAATAGGAGTGCATAAATAAAAATTATTTATGCACTCCTACTTATCTGCAAAAGGAAAAAAATGAAGTACATATATATGGTGTTATTAATGTTTTCCACAACATTATTCGCAACAGAGGCACAAAAGTTTTCTGAAATGTTCAGTAAAGCTAAGGCAAGTGGTAATTTGAAGTATTACTACATACAAACAGATAAAGAGAAGGTTAATTCTCCAAATACATCTGCACACGCAAATGCAATAGGTGGTGAACTTAGTTATGAGACTGCTAGATTTAACGGATTTAATTCAAAAGTTACTTTTTTAACTACGAATGGTATGTTTGTTAATCAAAATATTGCGAAGGTAGATCCTTCTGTTATAGGTAGAGACAATGGTTATTACTATGGTAATAATGCTAGAGCAAAAGACTCTTTTTCCATACTAGGTGAAGCATATTTATCTTATGCACACAAGGGTTTAGACCTCTCTTATGGTCGAAAAATTTTAAAGACTCCATTGATGAATGCTAAACGGGTAAGACTACTCCCTTCAAGTTTTGAGGGTGGATTTGTAGATTACAATATAAATAAACATTCTAAAGTTGGATTTGCATATATAGGTAAGTTCAAACAAAGAACATCAAATAGATTTGTAAATGTTATACAACATGCACTAGGTGCAAACACAAAAGCGATTACTGGCTCCAATAGGGGTACTGTTTATTACGGATATGCAAACTATAAAAGCAAAAATTTAAAGGCAAAAATCTATAATTATTATGCAAATAATTTTATGAACTCACTCTATCTTGATACTAGCTTTTCACAGAATCTATCTGGTGTCAAATTAGCGTATAGCGGACAGTTTATATCTCAAAAGAGTATAGGTAATGCACAAACAAATTTACAAAAAGCTGGTTCTGCTACTGGTGGAAAATCGATCAGTTCTAACGCTTTAGCTTTGAAAGTAAAAGCTAAAGTAGGTGAAAGTGCTTTTTCCCTAGCATATTCAAAAGTATTTAAAAATGGAAGTAAGCATGATTCTTTAGTCTTGCCATGGGATGGTACTCCGCTTTTTACAAATATGATTACATCAAATAACTTGTTCTTATCAAACTATGGTCGTGCATTAGGATCAGGTGGTATATATATGGGTGGTTCACAAGGTGTTAAATTGGGCTTTAAACAGGGATTTGACTTTACTGGTTTCAAAGGATTTTCTACTAATTTTACATACCTAAATACAAAAAACTCAAGATTTCTTCATGACCAAAATGATTATAATGTCGTTTTAGGCTATAAGACTAAAAAGGCGTTTTCTTTGTTGTTAAAAGGTATATGGGTAACCAACAATAACTCTTCAACTGCTGCGGGGGTTGTGTCAACACTTAAAAGATTAACTCAGTATAGAATAATAGCAAATTATAAATTTTAAAATAGTTTGTTTGCATGCAATACCTTTAATAAAGTTTTAAAGGTATTGCATATTAAAAATAAAGATCTCTTCTAAACTCCTTATTAAACTTATTAATATATAATACTTTTTATTAAACCATAAGGTTGTAGATGAAAAAATTATTAATCATTTCGATTGTTTTTGTAGCTATCATAGCAACAGTACCATTTATTGGCAATATCATAGTCGAATCAAACATTAAAGACAGGATAGAAGTTTTAACTTCTTATGGACTCAAAGTAAAAGAATCAAGTATGGATTCAAATTTTCTGCGTACAAAAAAACATTTTGTATTTCTTATTGATGATAGTAAAAGTTTTTTATCTTACCTTAATCAATTCTCTGATTTACAACTTCCCCCTTACTTTGCTGCTCTTATGGACGGTGCAGAACTAGGATTTGATATAGAGTATAGCAATATCCCCATAGATGATGCTGTATCAATAGATATCTATCCAAAATCCTTAGCATCAAAGATGGTAGAAGATATCAAAAATGAAGATGCAGGTTTATTCACTTATTTAGATGCTTTGCTTAAAGATAAAGCTATTTTGTATCATCTTGATTATCAAGTTTTAAATAAAGATTTTAGTGGCTACATAAAAGATATCAATGCATCATATGCTACAAAACAAGGTGTAAAAGGTTCGATGCTCATAAACAATGCAAAGTTTTCTGGAAAGGGACTTTTGATAGCACCCGATGCTCTTTCAAGCAGTATTGCGAAACTTTATTTATCTATGGAGGGTCTTAGAGAAAATATGAAGATAGATCTGTCTGGTTTTTCTTCTACATCAGTTTTTGAATCAAAAACAATTTATGCAACAACACTTAAGTGGAAAAACATCTCTTGGAGTGCCAAAAGTCCAGATGTCCCTGAGATAAGTTTAAAGATAAAAAATCTTTTGTTTGACTTTTCATCAAATACGCAGAGTGCAAAATCTGACTTTTATACGAAAACTTCTTTTTCCAGAATGGGCGTACAAATGAGAGATATGAGCATAGATGCAGATCAATTTGACTATGAGTTAGCTCTTCGAGGGGTCGATACAGCCGTGTATGGAGAGTTGGTTTCTTTGAGATCGAAATCTAAAATACAAGAAAAGATCATTGAGCTAATCTCAAAGGGTATGGTTTTGGATATAGCAGATTTTTCAATCAAAAAACTTGCTACAAGAAAGACAAAAGAGTTAGGTGGTCTCAAACTAAAAGCAAAAATCATCTTTAAAGAAGAGCGAGACCTCTCCAAGAAGTTAGCAACAAATCCACTTGTATTAATGCACAATATAGATCTATCTCTCTTGTTCAAAATCTCTCAGGTGATGTACGCAAAACTTTCACTCGTAAGTCCAGTGTTAAATATGGCACAAAATTTTGCAAAAAAAGAGGAACAAAATCTTATCTTTGATATAAAACTCAAAGATGCAAAACTCAGTGTTAATGGTCAGGAGATACACTAGTTGAAATTTCTTTTTAGTTTGTTTTTTTCTTTTGCTCTTTATGCTTCTACTTTGCAACTAGCAACATCATCAAATCCATCAAGGCTCAATCCTCTCTTAGCGACTGATTCTTCCTCTTCAGAGATAGCAGGTTTTATATTTAATGGTCTAGTGAAGTATGACAAAGATAATGCAACCATCATCGGGGATCTAGCAAAAAAGTTTTACTTTAAAGATGATAAAACCTTAGTCTTTGAACTACGCAAAAATGTACACTGGCATGATGGTGAAAAGTTTACAGCCAAAGATGTTGTTTTTACCTACAAAACACTCATCTCTCCAACCATATCTTCCCCTTATAGTGCAGGTTTTCGTTTTGTAAAGGATGTAAAATCTTTAGATGAGTATACTGTAGAAGTTGTCTATAAGCAGGTTTATTTTAAGGCCTTAGAGACATGGATGATGGGGATCATCCCCGAGCATGTTTTACGCGATGAAAAAAACCTGATGAGTGCATCTTTCAATACCCACCCCGTAGGGACAGGTCCTTACAAGCTTTACCAATTGCAACATTCAAAAAATATCATCCTTAGAGCTTACGATAACTATTTTTTAGGGCGTCCAAAAATAGATGAGATATCTTTTCATGTGATAGCAGATGCTATGACACGCTTTTTGATGCTCAAGTCGGGTGAGTTGGACATAGGGAGCATAGAACCTATACAGTATGAACGCCAACTGAGTGATAACTTTTTCAAAAAATTTAATATATTTGAAAAGATTACGCAATCCTATACCTACCTCGGTTTCAATCTTCGTTTGAAAAAATTTCAAAATCCAAAAGTGAGAGAGGCTCTCTCTTTGGCCATAGATAGAGAGGAGATCATCAAGATACTTTTTTTTAATCATGCCAAGATCTGTACAGGACCATTTTTGCCAAGTTCTATTGCCTTTAATGAGGATGTAAAAACACCAACAAAAGATATACAAAAAGCGAAAAAACTTTTAGCAGAGGCGGGGTATGATGCACAACACCCCTTTGAGTTTGAGATAGTCACTTCCAACTCAAGTGCTATCCGCCCCTATGCAGCGGAGATACTGCAGTACCAACTTAAAAAGGCTGGAGTGATTGTGAAGTTGCGTGTAATGGAGTGGCAGGCATTTTTAAATATGGTTGTCTTTCCACATAAGTTTGATAGTGTTCTCTTAGGGTGGGGACTCTCCCCAACTCCTGATCCATACATGTTCTGGCACTCTGACAATGACAAGCAAGGTGGCTTTAATCTGGTCGGTTATAAAGATGCTATGATGGACAGGATGATAGAGGAGTCTCAAGAGATTATAGATAGAAAAAAACTCTCAAAGATATGGAAAAAAATGTTTAAGATGATTACTGATACAAATCCTTACCTCTTTTTATACATCCCTAACTCCATAACAGCTGTAAGCAAAAAAATCAAAAATGTACAAAACTCTCCAAGTGGGATTTGGTATAACTATACAGAGTGGGAAAAAGATACGAACAAATAATTAAGAATTAATCGTTTATAGATGTTATAATAAATGATATTTTAGAGGTTCTGTGGCATATAAAAGATACTAAAAATTAAAAAAACTTCTAAAATATAGCAAGTGTGGGTTGTCCAAGCTAAATTTAAGAGCAACTAGCATAAAATACCTAAAATAATTAGAGATTATTCTTGTAATAATTTAAGGAGAATTTATGCTAGAAATTAGATGGCATAGTCGTGCTGGGCAGGGTGCTGTGACAGGTGCTAAAGGATTGGCAGATGTTATTTCTACAACTGGTAAACAAGTACAAGCTTTCGCATTTTATGGGTCTGCAAAGCGTGGAGCTGCAATGACCGCATATAATCGTGTTGATGATAATGTTATTATGAATCATGAAAAATATATGGAACCAGATTATGTTTTTGTGATTGATCCAGCATTGGTGTATACTAGTGATGTAACTGTAAATCATAAAGAAAATACCAAATATATTATTACTACACACCTAAGTACAGAGGAACTTAAAAAAGCTCAACCAAAACTTGAAGGTAAAGAGGTGTATACAGTTGATTGTATAACAATTGCTAAAGAGACTATTGGTCGTGCTATTCCAAATACGCCAATGCTTGGAGCATTTATGAAAATATCAGGAATGTATGAAATGGACTTCTTTAAAACATCAATGCAAAGAGTCCTTGGCAAATTACCACAAAAAATTATTGATGGAAATATGCTTGCAATTCAACGTGCATACGATGAAGTTAAATAGGGGATTATGATGGAAAACAAAGGATGGGATGAATTTGAAATAGGAGCAATGCTTCGTACTTTCGATGGTAGTGTAGATAATATTGCAGGAACAAAACAAGAAGATCGTTCATATTCTGAAAATAGTTCTTACCGTGCAAGTGTTGCTGACTGGAGACTTATAAAGCCAGTTTTCAACAAAGATTATTGTATAGATTGTCAATTTTGTTGGGTGTATTGTCCAGATGTTTCAATTGTCTCTCGCGATAAGAAGATGGTTGGTATAGATATGGATCACTGTAAAGGCTGTGGTGTTTGTGTAGAGGTTTGTCCTACAAATCCAAAATCACTTTTAATGTTTGGTGAACACGCTGATGAAGAAACTGAAATAGCTCAGTGGCCTAGTAAAGATGAGGAGAAATAGTAATGGCATTTGATAAAATGAAACTAAGAGATATTGAAGTATGGGATGGTAACTTTGCAGCTGCACAGGCACTTAGACAGTGCCAAGTAGATGTAGTATCTGCATATCCTATTACGCCATCAACTGCTATTGTTGAGGGCTATGCAAAATTTAAGTCTGACAACTTTGTTGAGGGTGAATTTATAATGGTAGAGTCTGAACATGCAGCAATGTCTGGATGTATTGGTGCAGCTGCGGCTGGTGGTCGTGTGGCAACTGCTACCTCTTCACAGGGGTTGGCACTTATGTCTGAAACACTCTATCAAGCTTCTGGTATGCGTTTGCCAATCGTTCTAAACCTTGTAAACCGTGCACTTGCATCACCACTTAATGTCAATGGCGACCACTCAGATATGTATATGGTACGCGATAGTGGTTGGATTCAGTTTGATGCCTTCAACCCACAAGAGGCATATGACTTGAACTTTATCGCTTTTAAAGTAAGTGAAGATCACGATATTAGACTTCCAGCTATTGTCAATCAAGATGGGTTTATGACATCTCATACGGCACAAGGTGTTGCAACTATGGATGACGATACAGCATTTGGGTTTGTTGGAACATACAAACCTATGAACGATATGCTTGACTTTGAGCATCCTGTAACGCATGGTGTCCAAACTGAAGAGGATTGGCACTTTGAACACAAGGCGCGTCAACATAATGACTTGATGACTAAAGCAGGTCCAAAGATTGATGAGGTATTTGCAGATTTTAAAAAACTAACAGGTCGAAAGTATTCTCAAGTTGAAACTTATGATATGGAAGATGCAGATGTAGCAGTATTTTGCCTTGGAACATCTGTAGAGACTGCTCGTGAAGTGGCAAAAGAGATGAGGACTAGGGGCATTAAAGCTGGCGTTGTTGGTCTTCGTGTTATCCGCCCTTTCCCATTTGCACAAGTTCAAGCAACACTCAAAGATGTAAAAGCAGTAGCAGTTCTTGACCGTTCATCTCCAAATGGTGCAGCTGGAGCAATGTTCAATGAAGTAACAACAGCGATGTATAGTGCAGAGAACTCTCCACTTATCAGTGGTTATATCTATGGTTTAGGTGGTCGTGATTTGACAAAGGTACATTTAGTTGATCTTTACAATGAGCTTGACACAAATGTTAAAGCTGGTAAAGTTACAACTCCATTACAACAGTTTATCGGTGTTCGTGGACCGAAACTAGCTTATTTATAGGAAATTAGTATGAGTGAAATGAAAAAAATAAAAAACTTAAAAGAGTTTTCAACATCGGCAGATAGATTTGAAGGGGCAAACCTTCTTTGTCCTGGTTGTGCTCACTCCATCATTGTTCGTGAAGTATTAAATGCTACGAATGATGATCTAGTTCTTGCAGCTTCTACTGGTTGTCTTGAAGTATGTACAGCTGTTTATCCATACACATCTTGGGATGCTTCTTGGATTCACATTGGTTTTGAAAATGGTTCAACTGCTGTTGCAGGTGCTGAAACAATGTATAAGGCACTTAAAACAAAAGGTCGCCTCAAACAACCTGATCGTACACCAAAGTTTGTAGCTTTTGGTGGGGATGGTGCATCTTATGATATTGGTTTTCAGTGGATCTCTGGTTGTATGGAGAGAAATCACGACATGATGTATGTAGTTCTTGACAATGAAGTCTATGCAAACACAGGTGGACAGCGTTCTAGCTCTACTCCTATTGGTTCATCTGCTACAACTACCCCTGCAGGATCTATCTCTTATGGTGAAAAGATCAATAAAAAAGATATGATGGGTATCATGGGTGCTCACCATATCCCCTATGCAGCACAAGTAGCTCCAAACAAATGGAAAGATATGGTCAAAAAGATCCAAAAAGGTTTTGCGACTGAGGGTGCAGTATTTATCAATGCAGTTTCACCTTGTACTACTGAGTGGAAATTTGATCCTAAAGATACTATGCATATAGCTGATTTAGCTACTGATACATTGGTATTTCCATTGTATGAGATTATTGATGGTCGCCAATACAATATCACTTACAGACCTAAGAATGTTGTCCCTGTTGAGGAGTATTTAGCTGCTCAAGGGCGTTTTAAACATCTCTTTAAAGATCAGTATAAATACTTAATCAAAGAGTGGCAAGAGAGAGTAGATGAAAACTGGGCATACTTACAACGCCGCGAAGAAGCTAAAGTATAATCAAGCTTCTAGCTTCACAGCATCTTGCACCAAACTCAATCACGGCAGGCTTAAAGCCTAGCCTTAGATTGAGTTTGGCACAATCTACTATAAATCTAAAAGCTTGCTGTTGTCTTGGGTGTATGGGGTACTTCCGTAGAAAATACTTTAGTCCTCATTAAAATCTACTTCCACAACTTAAACAAACAATCAAATTATTACGATAAAATATCATCAATTATAAAATAAATTAAGGATTTTAACAATGCCACTATTAGACTCATTTACGGTAGATCACACCATCATGCCAGCACCAGCTGTGCGTAAAGCAAAAAGTATGAAAAGCCCATCTGGAGACGATATTACCGTTTTTGACTTGCGTTTTGTAAGACCAAATGAAGATATCTTATCTTCTGAGGGTATTCATACTTTAGAGCATCTCTTTGCTGGTTTCATGCGAGAGCATCTGAACTCTAAAGATGCAGAGATTATAGATATCTCCCCTATGGGTTGTCGCACTGGTTTTTATATGTCACTTCTTGGTGCACCCTCAGAAGAGAAAGTAGCAGAGGCTTGGGAGGCTTCTATGAAAGATGTTTTAGAGGTTAAAAGTCAGTCGGATATTCCAGAGTTAAATGTGTATCAGTGTGGTACCTACAAGATGCACTCACTCAGTGATGCACAAGATATAGCACGCAATGTTTTAAGAAAAGATATAGACATTATGGATAATGATGCACTCGCACTAGACTTGTCAAAAGTAGACTAAGTAGATGTACCTCCTAGTACCAATGGACAAAGAGGATGCTCAAGAGGGAAAACTCACTAAGATAAATGATGCCAAAACTTGGGCGCAACTACAAATACAAGAGGGAAAACTCATTGAAGTAAAATTTGCTTCAATGAGTGATGGATTTGAGGCTTTTAGTGAGGGTGTAGTTGTAGGTGATGACAACGAATATGTATGGCCTTTTATGGAACTAAGTATGATAGTTTTAGTTGCCCACACTCAAAGATATATTGAAGATATAGTTGAGGCTTACCTCTTTAAAGAGTTACATGATTTAGCGTATTAAGTGTCTCTTACTCATAGTTTAAGAATATTTTAGATACAATTGCATTTCCAAATTCCGCACCCATACGGAATAAAAAAATATATAGATATGCGTACAATTGCATAGTGCATAAGCCGCATCTCAAAAGGTAAAAAGAATGAAAAAAGATCTTCACCCTAACTTAGTTACTTGTACAGTTACATGTGCTTGTGGAAATAGCTTTGAGACAAAATCTCAAAAAGAGACTATGCAAATAGACATCTGTAATGAGTGCCACCCGTTTTTTACTGGTTCTGAGAGAATGGTAGATACTGCTGGTAGAATCGAGAAGTTTAACGCTCGTTACGCTAAAAAATAGTACAAAGTAGCCTTTGTGCTCACTTTAGTTCCAACTCCGATTGGAAATATTGGTGATATGTCGTTGAGAGCCATTGAGGCTCTAAGCGAAGCCGACACTCTTTTGTGCGAAGATACTCGCGTTACAAAAAAACTCCTTCACATTATCAAAGAGCGTTATAAGACACATTTTAAAGAGCATCAAGAGTTTATCTCTGTACACTCACATAATGAAAAATCTTTTGTTGAAAAAATAGAACCCTCTTTTTTTGAGCAAAAAATTGTTTATGTGAGTGATGCAGGGATGGCAGGTGTTAGCGACCCTGGACAATTGCTTGTGCGATACTGTATAGACAATGGTATCTCTTATGATGTCCTCCCTGGTGCAAATGCAGTGCTTACAGCTTTTGTAGCAAGTGGATATGTACAAACTCAGATGCTCTTTTGGGGATTTTTGCCACATAAAGGCAAAGAGAGAGAACAGTCCTTAAATAACGCTTTGGGAAGTGGTTATACTACTATACTTTATGAATCTCCGCATCGTCTGGAAAAACTTTTATTGGAATTAAATATTTTAGTCCCCCAAAAAGAGATATTTTTAGCAAAAGAATTAACAAAAAAATACCAAAAATATATTCATGCGACACCTAGTGATGCACTGACAATGCTTCAAGGCAATATCCGTGGAGAATGGGTAGTTGTATTGGAAGCCCAAGCTATTCGCAATGCTAGTGCCGTATCAGAACGAGACATACTAGAACTCAACCTACCTTTGAAAGTGAAGGCAAAGCTTATATGTAAAATAACAGCTGAGAACACTAAGAGTTGTTATAACAGATTACTTAAAATATAAATTTCATATTAATAGCATTTTAAGAATAAATTTTAGTTATTTTGCTAAAATCTCTAGTATGTTAATTTATGCAAAACAACCTATTTATTATATTGTTGAGAACTTCCCTCATAAGATAAAAACTTTATACCTTGCAAAAGAGTTAGATAAAAAAGAATATTCTCGTTTTATGAAGATGAATTTTGAAGTAAAAAGGATTCCTCCTAATGCTGCTCAAAGTATGTGCAAGGGTGCATTACATCAAGGTTTTTTAGCTGAAGTAGATGAGATAGAACTGCAAAATTACAAAGAATTTTTGAAATATGATTTTGTTTTAGTATTGTCATCATTAACTGATGTAGGCAATATAGGAGCAATAGTCAGAACAGCGTATGCACTTGGAGTTGATGCTATTGTCGCATGTGGAGTAAAAAATCTTCCACTCGGAGCAGTCGTAAGAACGAGTACGGGGGCTCTTTTTGATATGCCTTTTGCAATAGAACAAAATATCCATACAGTTCTAAATGACCTCAAAACATCGGGTTTTACTACATATGGAGCAGATATGGGTGGGACTGATATTAGAGAGGTTACTCCTAGCTCAAAAAAAGCACTTTTTTTAGGGAGTGAAGGGGAAGGTTTGAGTTCGCGTGTAAGTTCTAAACTTGATGAGATACTTAGTATAGAGATGGTGCACCAATTTGATAGTTTAAATGTAAGTGTAGCTGGAGCGATTTTAATAGATAGGTTGAGAGGGTAGAGATGATTGAAAACATAGATGGATATGAAAAACTCCAAGAGATTGGCGCACAAAAACTTCATGAAGATACACACATACCAAAAGAGCATGCCAGAGGGTTGGTAAATGCTGATTTTACCAATATGAATAAGATTCAATTTGTTGGATTTATCTCAATAGTTGAAAGAGAGTATGGAATAAACCTAGATAGATTAAAGGAAAAAGGTTTAGAGTATTTTAAAGAAAATACACAAGACTTTACCATTGCTCAAAAATTATTTGTTCCGCAAAGTAAAAAAAAGAGATTTGCAAAGTTCTATATATTGGCTGCCGTAGCCATATTTATGTTTGTGATTTTTTCAAACCTCAGTCCTCTTACGGAAACAAAAGCACCAAATGTCGTAATGGACAATACAAATATACAAAAAGCAACAACGGCAATAGCCCCGAAAATAGAGCAAGTAATGTTAGATGAGGCAGCAAAAGCAGAAGAAAAAAGATTGTCAGCTACATTTAAAATTCTTCCAAAGGCTCTTTTGTGGGTTGGGTATATCAACCTTGACACAGGCGAAAAGAAGCAAAAAACATTTACAGATGAACTTGTCCTTGACCCACATAAGCATTGGTTACTCACTCTCGGTCATGGAAATGTCGACTTTGATATCAATGGTAAGGTGACCTCTTATCAAACCCCAAAAAATCTTAGATTTGAATATGAAGATGGAAAATTAAGAAAAATAAGTTCAGCAGAATTTACTCAACTAAACAAAGGTGAGAAGTGGTAAAAATATTTTTATCCTTTTTACTCCTTTTTTCATTAAGTTATGGGGATGATTTTTCAGCTAAGCTAGTAGATCTTAATTCTACAAGTGATAAACTAGATATGAAGATTAGATCCCTTCTTGAAGAGAGTGTTTATGCAAAAAATAAAGCCTATATAAAGATAATATTTTCGCCAGAGAGCGATTTTATGACCAAGGATCGAGTTGATGCTGTTAAAGTTGTCGAGACGCTTAAAGAGAATGGTCTTTTGTCGCTTTACTTCAAAAAACCTCATGAGTTAGTACTCAATTTTAAAACAAGCGATAATCCTCTCTTTTTTGTAAAGATTATGGGTGATACTCTTAGAAATATAGGTTATTACAGGTATGTCACACGAGAGGCAAAACTAGATGAAAGAGGTTTTACTTGGTCAATATCTCTAAGAGCTGAATATGTAACTGATCCACAAGTGCTTCAAATAGAACTTGCCAAGAGTGGTTCAGCTATCATTGATGTAACGATGATCTCTCCAACTGAGTGGACCTTTAGCGTAGATATGCACGAAGGTTTTTTAAATGTTGCAAGCTTAGTGAGTTATGAAAACATAGAACTGAAGCGTTCACTGTATGCGTACTGGTTAGATGTTTCACAGGTCAAAGAACTCTCTATACAAAGTTCAAGAAGAAATAGTTGGTACCCGTACATCACCTATTTTGATGCTTCCTTGCATCTTCTCAAAGTGATAAAACAAGATGAAAAAACAAGGCATATTGATCTTGAGATACCAGAGGGTGCTAAGTATATTAAGATTTCCGATATTTATACACTTAAAAATATAAAAAACTTTCTCCTTCTAGCACCAAAAGGTACTCGTTAAGTTTTTTTTTGCTAAAATTGCGTAAATTATTGTACGAAAGGGAACTTCTTGTTTGATGAGATAAAGTTTAACCGTGTCGAGAGACTTCCAAAATATGTTTTTGCAGAAGTAAATGATATTAAGATGGCAGAGCGTCGTGCTGGTCATGATGTTATAGATTTTTCTATGGGAAATCCTGATGGAGATACACCTGAACACATACGAGCCAAGTTAGTAGAGTCTGCTCAAAAAACTAAAACTCATGGTTATTCTACATCTAAGGGTATTCCAAAATTACTCCAAGCTATCGCTGATTGGTATGAACGCAGATATCATTGTACTCTTGATCCACAGACAGAGTGTGTAGCTACTATGGGAAGCAAAGAGGGGTACGCTCATCTTACTTACGCCATTACAAACCCGGGTGATTTAGCAGTAGTTCCAGACCCTACTTATCCCATCCACGAATATAGTTTTATCTTAGCTGGTGGAAGTGTTGTGAAATTTGGTATAGAGTTTGATGAAAACTATAGAGTAAATGAAGATAAGTTTTTTGAAGATTTAGATCGAGTGTTTAAAGAAAATTCCCCTAAACCAAAGTATGTCTTAGTTAATTTCCCTCACAATCCAACTACAGCAACGGTGACAAAAGAGTTTTATGTTCGTTTGGTCGCTATGGCAAAAGAGAAAAGGTTTTATATTATCAGTGATATAGCTTATGGAGATATCACTTTTGGTGGCTACAAGACCCCTTCAATCATGGAAGTGGATGGTGCTAAAGATGTTGCAGTTGAGTCTTTTACCCTCTCCAAATCTTACAATATGGCAGGTTGGCGTGTAGGCTTTTTTGTAGGAAATAAAAGACTCATAGGTGCTCTGCAAAAGATCAAATCTTGGCTAGATTATGGGATGTTTACCCCTATCCAAGTAGCTGCAACTGTGGCACTCAATGGAGATCAACAATGTGTGCAAGATATTACCGACAAGTATGACCATCGTCAAGATGTTCTCATTGAAGCATTTGAGAGAGCTGGTTGGCATATTCGTAAAAATGAAGCGAGTATGTTCTCTTGGGCAAAGATCCCAGAATGTGCAGAGCATCTAGGCTCTTTAGAATTTTCTAAACGACTTCTTAGTGAAGCAGGGGTTGCTGTAGCACCGGGGATAGGTTTTGGTGCGTATGGTGAGGGTTATGTTCGTATAGCACTCATAGAAAATGATAACCGTATCCGCCAAGCAGCCAGAAATATAAAAGAGTTTTTAAAACAATTTCAAGAGGAAACTAAATAGATGGTAAAAGTTGGAATAATCGGAGTTGGAACTGTTGGAACTTCAGTAGCTCAAATATTAAAAGATAATGCTGATGTTATCTCTGCTCGTGCTGGTGTCGAGATAGTAGTAAAAAGTGGTGTTGTCAAAAATCTCAAAAAAGAGAGAGGTTTAGATATTATCATAACTGATAAAGTAGATGAAGTGCTGAGTGACCCAGAGATAGATATAGTTGTAGAACTTATGGGTGGTGTTGATGAAGCGTTTGAGGTTGTCAAGAAAGCACTTAGCAATTCCAAAGCTGTAGTTACGGCGAACAAAGCATTACTTGCTTACCACCGTTATGAACTTCAAGAGATGGCAAAAGATACTGCATTTCTTTATGAAGCTGCTGTCGCTGGAGGGATTCCTATCATCAATGCACTTCGTGATGGCTTGAGTGCAAATCATATTGAGTCTATCATGGGGATCATGAATGGGACTTGTAACTACATGATGACAGAGATGGTAAACAATGGAGTAGCTTATGAGACAATCCTTAAAGTTGCACAAGATTTAGGTTATGCAGAAGCTGATCCTGAGTTTGATGTAGGTGGCTTTGATGCTGCACACAAACTTCTCATCTTAGCATCTATCGCTTATGGCATCGACGCAAAACCTGAAGATATCCTCATCGAGGGTATCCAAGATGTCTCTAGTGAAGATGTAGCATTTGCAAAAGAGTTTGGCTATGCGATAAAACTTTTAACCATTGCTAAAAAAGATGGTAGTGAAGTGGAACTTCGAGTTCACGCTTGTCTTATCTCTAAAGATGAGATGATAGCTAAGATAGATGGTGTTATGAACGGCATCTCTGTAGTTGGCGACAAGGTCGGTGAGACACTCTACTATGGAGCTGGTGCTGGTGGAGATGCTACTGCATCTGCTGTCATAGCAGATATTATCAGTATCGCAAGAAGTGGTAAGTCTGCTCCAATGCTAGGGTTCGATAAGCCGATGGAGGGTAAACTTACTCTAAAACCATCAGCCAATATAGAATCTAAATATTATCTTCGCATTAATGTCAATGATAAAGCTGGAGTTTTAGCAAAAATTACTAAAGTTTTTGAAACACATGAGATCTCCATTAAAACCCTTTTACAAAAGTCAACATCCCCATCAACTGCCAACCTTCTCATGTCAACACATATCGCTAAAGAAAGCGATATCCAAGCGATGATGACAGAGATAGAGGGACTTGATTTTGTTAATTTTAAGCCTGTGATGATTAGGATAGTCTAACTTATAAGCCCATATAAAGCTACCTTATATTACAGTAAGCTATATTTTATCTACATTACCTTATAATATGTAATAAACAATTACATAGGGGGTTTTATGTTAAAATATATTTTACTTCTCGCTCTTGGTTTTTTTATTTTTGGTTGTAGTGAAAATGGTGTCAACAATAGCTCAAATAGTGAGTTTATGAGTGTATCCCGAGCATCAGCTATAAAGGGTGTTAACATAACCCAAGTTCTTGATATAGAGTTCTCATCAGAGATAGATCTAAGTTCACTTACAAACCCCCTGCAAAATACTGCTTCGGCTGGACTAGCTTTGATAGGCATAGACAATAAACTGTTTCCTATCTATTTAAAGGACAGTAAGGGGAATGTAGTCCCTGTAAATATCTCTCAAGATGATACAAATCCAAATAAACTCATAGTAACACCATGGAAATATCTACTTGCAGATACCACCTACACATTGGTAGCAACAACAGCACTCAAAGATGTCTATGGAAGAAGTTTGATTGAGAATTATGAGTTAAGTTTTACCCCTGTGAGCGATAGGAGCAATACGGGCAATACAGGAAGTTTTAATGTTTTAGATTCAAATCCCAACTTAAATACTCAATCAGGGATAGAGGTAGAGAGTGATATATCCTTTGCATTTGATGGCAGGGTAGCTTATAGCGATATAAAATCTCCATGGTTTAGAGTAACAGACCTCAATAATAGTGTGACACCTTTAGTGGTTGGAACTTATGAGTATATTAACTACAGAGTTGTATTTACACCAACTGTTCCATTTATATTGGGGCATACTTATGATGTAAATTTTACAGCAAATTCTAAGACAGATATGTATGGAAATGAGCTCAACATAAGTTCAGCACCAGATAGAAATTTTACTGTTGATACGCTTACTCCAGCATCTGGTTATGCTATAAGCACTCAAGGGGCAATAGATATTGGTCATGTGGGGACTATGGTTCGCTATTTTACCAATGCTTATGATGATTCAAATACAAGCACTCGGGTGCAGTATGCTGCTGTTGCAAGGAGTGGGGGGGTTGATTTTTATGCTATATATATCAATACTTCAACTGCCTTAGCTTCAACCTTGACAAAAAAATCATCTTTAACTTTAAATGTGAACTCTACTGTGACAGATATGCAGTATGTCGATAGTAATAATTCGCAAAAGTTACTGATCTCTACACTCAAAGATGGTGTTTTCATGGTGAGTACAACAAATAATAGCACTTTAGATGTCACGAGATTACTCAAAGGTGAAGCAGATATTTATGGTGTTGGATATGCAAAAGATTCCAATAATTTGTTGAATGCCATTTATGCAGTAGGACCAACAATGGGCTTGAAAACTTTTCTAGTGGATACAAATGGCAATATATCTTCTGATAAAAATATTAGTATAACTGGTGAAGCTCTGAAAGTCACCAATGGGTCAGATGGGACAAATAATTATATATTTGTAGCTGATTATAAAAATGGTGTGCAAGTTTATAATAGTGATGGCACTTTCAATACCACTATAACTATCTCTGGAAATGTAAAATATGTAGGATATATTCCTGATGCCAATTCTCCCCTAGTAGTAGCGATAAATTCGGTAGGGAATATATATGGTATAGATACAACCTCGTTAACAAGTAGTGCTTATTTGTTGCTCTCAACATATACTTCAGCACAAGATGCATCTGTGATGGGTAATTATATCTCTGTAGGTTCAGCAAACAAAGGGAATGCTCTTGTTTATTCGTCTGCTGGTTCTGCATCTATGAATGCTGCTTTTGCTAGTGGGATAAATGAAAATATTGTTTCATCCTTTCGTCAAAGCTTCGATGATAGTAATGCAGGAATTTATATTGATTTCGATATTGTGTTAAGCAAAGAGGGCAAACTAATAGCATACTTTAATGGTGGTGGGGCTAAATAAATAAATGAACAAAAATATAAAGGGAAAACTATGAAAAGTTTACTAATAACTTTAACACTTCTTGCTCTTTGGCTTCATGCAGGTGTTCAAGAGGTTCAGACCTATTATGATGCAGGGGAGTATGAAAAAGCTATTGGGGAGGCTAAAGCATCTACTCATGACTACTCAAATCCTACACTCCATCTCCTTTGGGCAAAATCAGCGGAGAAACTAGGTCGTAACAATGAAGCTATGAGTGCTTATGAAAGAGTGGAGATACTTGATGAAAACAACATTGTTGCTCGAGTAGCACTTGCTAAGTTATATAAACGGACAGGTCGAGATGCCTTGGCAAGACAGAGTGCTAAAGAGTTGCAAAACTATCAACTCACCCCCGAGCAGAGAAACTCTCTTAGTCTCCTGCGTAAAGTCAATCTGCATAGTTTTAAAGCAAGTGCAACGCTAAGTTCTGGGTATGATACCAACATCAATGTTGCATCTAACAACCTCACAGGGAAAGCTAGTAAGATTATTGGGACGGCGTTTGCCCAGTTTAGTGGGGGTGTAAGTTATATCAATGAGCTTGAGGACAAAGGGGGTTGGTATAGTAGAGGAGATATCCGACTTTATGATCAAAAAAACTTTGAGAGCAAAGCAAGTTTATACAATATGCTTTTTGCTTCAGGCGGTGTTGGTCTTGGGTATGGTGGTGCTGGATATGACTTTTACATACCTGTAAGTTACGATACTATCCACTACCTAAACAAAAATCTTTTGTCTCAGGTAAAAGTACAGCCACGACTTAGCTATATTTTCTCCAATGCGTTGATTGGTAGTGTAGATTTGAGCTATATCTCTCACACTTATACTACAGCGGAATCACTCAACAAAAGAGATGATACCGCTTTAGCTTTGGGTGGGGGTTTGTACTACTTACTAGGAAATGACTATGTTTATGTAAAGGTAAAGTATGAAAACTATAGTGCAAAAAAAAAGACAACAGCATTGTATGTAAACAAATCTTTTTTTAGCACCAACATAGGTGTGAACTATAACATTAGCTCATGGTTAGTGCTTAAAGGGGACTATAGGTTTCGCTCGGCCTCATATAAAGATGACAGAAAAGATTCTTTTCATCAACTCAAAGCAAGAGTATCTCACTATTTTGCAGATAACTATGAGCTTTATCTCTCAGACTCCTATGCAAAAAATTCTTCATCGAAACGAAACTTTGAGTACAGCAAAAACATAGTTATGCTGGGTGTATCACTAAACTATTAAGGAAAATTTATGAAGAGATTATTATTGATATTGGTATTTATAGTAAGTGGACTTTTAGCTGACATTGGCAATATTATGGCTGTCAAAGGTGATGCGAAAGTTCTCAGAGAGAGTGGGGAGATAGTTGCTATAAGTGGTTTGGCACTTCTTAGGGGGGACAATATTATAACCCAAGCTCGAAGTCGTGTCCAAGTGATGCTCAAAGATGAAACGGTTGTAACCATTGGTTCAAAATCAAAGTTTAGTTTTGATGAGTATCTTTTTGATGGGGCAAATTCTAAAGTTGCTATGAGTTCGAGTCGTGGTTTTTTCCGTTCAGTTACAGGTCGTATTGGAAAACTCGCTCCACAGAGGTTTAAAGTAAAGACTGCATCTGCTACTATTGGGATCCGTGGTACAGACTTTTGGGGTGTTACAGGAGGAGAGAGTGAAAAGTTTACATGCAACAGGGGAAAGATTGTTGTTAAGTTTGATGGTGGTGAGAGAGTTGTTGTTGCTGGAAGGTTTCTTGAGATTGGACCTGCAGGAGTAAAAGAGGGTAAGCAAGGTAAAGACAAGGGCAATGGTGATGGTTCAGGTAAAAAAAAGGGTAGTAAAAAAGGGAATGCTCATTCAGCTAAAGCATCTAAGGGTGGTGCAAAAATCTTAGCTAAGATGATAACGGTTGATGGAGCTATGGTAGAGATGAGAGTAAATAGTTTAGCTGATGTTGTTAAAGGTATTACAGGACAAGCAAGTATAGGTGATATAGATGGGTTTGGTGTAAATATTACTCCTAGTGACAGACCAAAAAATTATCAATAATAATAAAAATATTGATTTTTTGAAATTTCTTTCAACAAAGGAAAGAGTATAAAAAACTTCTACATAAAAGCACTTGGTGCTATCTCTTTAGCAACACTACTCTCTTGGGGCTACCTAGTGATGCCTCAATCTTTTTTCTCCCTTGACAAACGCTTGCGTGACTTTATGTTTGTTGCTCGTGGAGAGTTACCAACATCAGATAATGTAGTGATAGTAGATATAGATGAAAAGTCACTTAAAGAGTATGGACAATGGCCATGGCAAAGAGATGTCTTTGCTAAGTTACTTTATTCGCTCAGCGATGCTAAAGTTGGTATCATTGGACTGGATATTGTCTTTGCAGAAGAAGACAGAAGTTCTCCACATAGATTTCAAAAGCAATACCCCGAGCTTAAAAACCTACCAAATTATGACAAAATATTGGCAGTAGCCCTAACGAAAACGCCAACAATTGGTGGTTATATTTTTACTTTTGAACCTACAGATGAAGAAAATACACCAATGCTCCCAGCTGTATTTATCCAAAAAGGGATGGGGAAAAATTCGACTGTCCTTAAACCAAAGGGTGTAGTCCTAAATATACCAATCTTACAAAACAATTTTTATTCATCTGGCTTTTTCAATAACACTCCAGATGAGGGTGGTATGATTCGCTCAGTACCTCTTGTAATGGACTACGATGGGATGATATTTTCCTCACTAGCCTTAGAGATGATACGCGTTTATAGTGGTGTAAACAAAGTGGAGGTGATAGGGGATGAAGCTGGTGTTTCAAACATCAAGTTTGGAGATTTCAATATACCAACAGACAAAGTTGGTCGATTGGTTGTGAACTTTCGTGGAGGGGGTAGGCATTTTAAATATATTAGTGCTGTAGATATACTCAAAGGTAATTTTGACCCTAAAGATATAGAGGGCAAGTTTGTACTCGTTGGGACATCTGCTGTTGGACTTTTTGATCTGCGGTCTATCCCTTTTGACAGTGCTATAGCTGGGGTAGAGGTACATGCTAATGCTATTGACAATATCCTCACAGGAGATTTTCTCTATCAACCTGCAGATATTGTGGTATATGATCTGATGGTGATCTGGTTCATCTCTCTTTTTTTCGCCTTGTTGTTTTCTTTTGTCAATTCATGGCTTCTTGTCCCTTTAGCAATCGCAATCCTTTATGGTATGTTTGAACTTGCATTTTATATGCTCTTTAGTGAGGGTATTGTTTTTAACCTTCTTTTCCCTTTTGTTGCATATATCTTAACCCTTATTCTCTCAGTTGGTATAGACTATATCACCGCTTCAAGGCAAAAAGAACAAGCAAAACGGATGCTTGGTAAAAAGGTCTCCCCAGCAGTGATGGAGTATTTGCTTGAACACTCTTCAGATGACTTAGTCGCTTCAAGAGAGGTTGAAGCAAGTATCTTATTTAGTGATATCCGTGGTTTTACGAGTATCTCTGAGAAGATTGGCTCTCCAGACAAACTTATCCATCTACTCAATACCTATATGACCCCAATGGTTGAGAACATCGTAGGGCACAAGGGAACCATAGATAAATTCATAGGTGATGCAGTGATGGCATACTGGAATGCACCTGTACCTATAGAGCATCATGCAGATAGTGCAGTGAAAAGTGCGATAGAGCAGATAAATATGTTAGTAGAGGTCAACAAAGTGATTACACCTTTATATGATGTGAGTATAGCTATAGGTATAGGTATCCATACAGGGGTTGTAACAGCTGGAGATATGGGAAGTGAGGGTCGCTCCGACTATACCATCATTGGTGACAATGTAAATCTTGCTTCAAGACTTGAGGGACTTACAAAAAACTATGATGCACAAGTGCTTATCTCAAAAGCGACACATGATTTACTCAAGGGTGATTATAACATCCGTCCGATAGACTTGGTTGAAGTAAAAGGAAAACATGAGGCTGTAGAGATATTTGAAGTGATATGTGCCAACAAAGAGGTGGGTGATGTTGAACTTCGTTCTTATGAGGAAGCTACAGCCTATTTTAGAAAGGGAGAACTCCTTGATGCTCTCAAGATTTATGAGGAGCTACAAAAAAATCATCCTTGTAAATTGTATGCTTTTTACATAGAGCGATGTGAGAGATTTTTACAAAATCCAGACTTAGATTTTACAGCAGTGCTTACTATGACCACAAAATAAATTAAGTTTTAAATATCGAAATTTCTGTGTTAAGAGAATCTGTCATCATATGAAGGTGTTTAGAAGCTTCGGCTATCTCCTGAACACTTTTTGCATTTTCTGCTGAAATAGTGTTTACCTCTGCTACTTTAGAAACCATAGTCTCAATACCCTCTCTCGTGTCTTCAAAATCCGATACTGTCTGTTCACTTGCACCGACTGCTTGATTTACAATCTCTACTACATTGTTTATTTTGTGTTCTACATCTTCAGCGATAGTCGCTAGATTTTGAATCTCTGTAGAGTTTTCATTCATCTTTGAAGATGCTTCTACTATAGACTGTACTACTACATTTATGGTTGCATTTATCTCTGCAAGAGATTTTTGTGTTCTCTCTGCGAGTTTTCTTACTTCATCAGCTACGACTGCAAAACCTCTACCATGCTCACCAGCACGAGCAGCTTCGATGGCAGCATTGAGTGCTAAGAGATTTGTTTGGTCTGCTATGTCTGCTATGACAACTAAGATTGTTTTTACCTCTTCTGCATCTTTGGATAAACTTTCCATATTTTGGGAGAGTTCAGCTTCTGTCTGAGCAGTCTCTTGTACTTTTGTGGCAAGGACAAGGATATCTTCTTTTGCATTTTCAAGTGTATCGTTTGCTTGAATAATCTCATCTTTTGAGTCTTGAGATTTTGTAACTGCTACTGCAATATTGTCTTGGATCTCTTTAGCTTGAGAACTAGCATCTTCGATCATTTTTACAGATTCTTCAACATTGTTACCAACGCTGTGTGATGTTTTTGATAACTGATGAGATATGGTAGCATTCTCTGTGCCTGTTGTTTTTACTGACTCAACCGTGGCTTGGACTTTTTGTATAAATAAATTGATGCTATTTGAAATAGTTGCTATTTCATCTTTACTATTAATCTCTAATCTTTTTGTTAAATCACCTTCACCCTCAGCCAAATCTTTAGCTAAGTTTTCTAAACGCTTCAAGGGTGCAACAAGAGCTTTTTTTATAAGCAGTGTACTTACAATAATAATAAAAAGTATGACCAATAAAATCACGGAAATTAAAACTGTTTTCAATGTTTTATTTTTACTAGCAACTCTTGGACCTATGGTATCTTGATCTTTTTTAATCGATAGTTTTACATCTTGATTTAATTTGGCTATATATGGTCCTATGACATCAAGCTTGTTATATATGACATTGTTTCTTGCTTTTATTATAGCTCCTATTTGAGCCACGCCCTCTTTATATACTTTTACCAATTGTGTAGCTTGCAAGAGTTGTGCTCTTCTTCTTTTGTTTTGCAATCCCTTTCTTGTTT
>JALUXP010000002.1 GCA_027013295.1 Sulfurimonas sp. | reverse complement strand
CATGTCCTCAAACTTCATCTTGTAGATGAATGATGCCCTTATCCCCAACGCAAGGAATATTTTTGAAAAAAATGTTCACTGGAGTTGAAGAAGGGATGAGGGTACAATTATCCCCAACGCAAGGAATATTTTTGAAAAAAATGTTCACTGGAGTTGAAGAAGGGATGAGGGTAGAACTTTCATTTTGTAGCTGTCAGTAAAAAAATTCCAAAATCTTTTTCTGGTTTTTGTATCGTATTGATATTTTTGAATTTGACATTTTTAAAACCACTCTCTTGGGCTATTTTGATAAGTGTATCTTTGTCAAATCCAAAGTGAAAGACTCCAGTATTATCAGAGTGGAATGTTCCATCCTCTGTTTGTAAATCGGCTATTGCAATAAAACCTCCATCTACGAGGTTATTATAAATAGTACCAAAAAAATCTTTAAGATGCTCTATATGATGGAGTGTCATAGAGGAGATGATACCATCAAAAACCTGTTCAAGAGGCTCTTTGATGATATCTTGAGTATATGTTATGATGCTCAGTTGTGAAGTATTCTTTTCTTGTAACTTGTTTATCATCTCCGCAGAAATATCTGCACCATACATTTGTCCAACTGAACTTGCTATATCAAAACCAAGAAGTCCAGTCCCTACACCAAAGTCCAATATCTGCATCTGTTTATGTAGCTTAAACTCTTCTCTTATTGCATCTGCTATTTTTTTAGCACCATTGACTCTTATGCTACCACTGTCCCATACCTTTGCTTTATCTTTAAATAAATCTGCCATTATAAGTTTCCTATCCAGTAATCTGTATATTGTTTTTCATTTTGAATTGTTGTCGGCTCACCATGCCCAGGATAGACTTTTTTCTCATAGTCAAGTTTTTTAAATCTTTCTAAAGATTTTTTCATCTCTTGTGGATCTGAATATGGGAAATCACTCCTACCAATGGAGTGTTTAAAGATGAAATCACCGCTAAACATCGCATCTCCTATCTCTATAGTAGAACACCCTGGTGTATGTCCTGGAAAATGTCTAAATTTGACTTCAACTCCATCAAAATCAAATTTTTCATTTGTTTGTACCTCTACATCTGCAACAGAAGGAGGGAGTCCCGCCATCCAACTGTTTTCACTCAGAAGCATAATATCTTCTTTTGGAGTATAAAGAGGAATATTTAGTTTTGTTTGAAGTTCATTGTTGGACCAGACATGATCAAAATGACCATGTGTATTGAGGATAGCTACAGGGTTTGTAACATTTTCAATCACCCAATGAGTTGCTCCAATACCAGGATCAATAATAAAGTCCTTACCCTCTATGGTAGCTATATAACAATTTGTCTGGTACTCACCCATAGCTTGTACTTTTATATTCATAGTTCCTCAGTTGTTTTTAACTTCCTAGATTTTATCAAAATAATGTAAATAAAAAAATAACATTTTAAGTTATTCTTTATAATTTAAGTAGTAAACTTTTCTAAAGTCAATTTTATGAAAATAAGTTTTGATAATAAAGGGAGAAAAGATGATAAAAAAAATCATAGTACTAATTGCCATTGCAACAGCGTTGTTCGCAGCAAGTGAATCAAGTTTTCCAGCCGATTGGAAAAGTTATGAGAGTGTAAAGACTCCATTAGCGATGATAGGTGCTTTACCTGATTGTAATGCTGATGTTTCTTCACTTCCAGCTATATATCAAGAAACTGTAGCAACCTACTGTGCTGTCAAACCAGGTGGACCAGGGGCTGTAGAGATTCTTGTAAATAAAAAAGCAAAAAGTTCTTTTGCAAAACGAAACGGTAAGTTTCCTGATGGTGCTGTAATGATATTACACTTAAAAGATCTTAAACTCTTATTTGTTACTACTTATAAGAACAATAAACCACTTTATAGCATCTATACTGAAGATGGACAAGATGCATCGAATGTTCCTGGAAGTGGACTCAATCCAAACGATTGTAGAACATGCCATACTGGATATGGTGCTTTTTGTCTCAATGGGCAGTGTGCAAGTTTAAAATAGTTCCGAAGGAAAAAGTGTGAATCATACTAAATCTTATAAAGATATATCAATAGTTTATAAAATTGTCATTCCAGTTATTTTATTTTCTGTAGTATTTGGATTGTGGATTGGTAAAATTATATATTCAGAAAAGTATGATTCAGAAAGTAAAGGGATTATCAATACTGCAAAAGCAGCTTTTTCAGGACTTATTCCTATTAGTGAGGTCTCAATATCTGGGGCTAACATCATGAAGATAAAGTCTAAAGATGTTTCATCTATAGTGCATGCCACAGGAGCATTGGTTATAGATATCAAAGGGATGAGCAATACAATCCCTAAAAGTATCTTTGCACCAGAACAGCCACCAAAAAAGATAGCTTATCGCTATGTGACCTCTAAAAAAATCTCTAAAGATAAGATTAATGAACTTTTACAAAAAAGTGAAGCCTCTAAGGCAGAGTATTTTTTAGAAGACAACTACTTAGTTATAAAAAAGAAACTTAAAATCAACAATGGTGGTAGAGTGATTGCAATTTTTGATGCTTCCTCAATTAAAAATATTACTAATAAGATTTTGCAGATATTGATTATGGAAGTTTTGCCAGCAGTTATAGTCTTTGTCTTGATTCTGATGTATGCTGCAAAAAGTGCTTTGAAATCTGCTAAAGATATCTCCAATATACTCTCTACTGATATAAGAAACTTAACAAAACAACTTGATGAAAATGATATGGATGAGCTAGGCGTTATTGCACATAATTTCAATATATTTGTTCGGGAGATTCGAGCCCTTGTTGTAGAGATAAAAGAGAGTGGTTCGCAGAACTCTAAGTTAGTTCAAAGTCTCTCAAGTATCTCATCAAGTATGCAAGAACAGATAAGTCAAACTGCTAGTGCTATTGAAGTAAGTGTAAATTCAAGCAATGAGATTAAAAATGTGCTCCAACAAAGCAACAATGATGCTCTAGCAACAAAAGAAAATATTTTTCATGCACAAACTTCGTTAAATGAGATGGATGAGCGTATCTCTTATATGGGGGATACGGTAGAAAAAGGGCTTATACAAGAATCTGCAATTGTAGATAAACTAGAACAACTCTCTTCTCAAATGCAAAGCATTAGAGATGTTGTGGGTTCTATCAACGATATTGCTGATCAGACAAACTTACTAGCATTAAATGCGGCCATAGAAGCAGCTAGGGCTGGGGAACATGGAAGAGGTTTTGCTGTTGTTGCTGATGAGGTGCGTAAACTTGCAGAAAAAACACAAGGATCTCTTAACGAGATCAATAGCGTTATCTCAGTCTTTATGGAGTCTATAGCAACTGTAAATTCCGATATGTCTGCTAATAAACAAGACTATGAAGAACTTTCTGAAGTAACTATACAGATAAAGCACAAGGCGGTTAGTGTAGCAGATGTGATGGGTGAGGCTGTCTTAATGAGTGAAACATCATCAAAAGTTTCTCATAATCTTTCAGAAAAGATTGTACAAATCATAGAAGAGATACAAAAGATAGAATTAGCATCTGATGTAAACTTGAAAAGTGTAGATCATATATCTGATGTTTCAAGTGAGCTTAGCAGTACAGCTTTAGAGTTAGATAAAAAGGTGTCTGTCTTTAGTGTCTAATCTATTTTGCATTATTTCTGTTACTAAACTTTTGATATAATTTATCTTATAAAAGTATAGCAAAGGTAAATATTGGGTAAGTATGGACAGGTAGCACAGTATCTTGAAAAGTTTTTAGAAAATGAAGTTCATAAAACAGGTCTAAAAAATGTAGTAGTAGGTTTGAGTGGTGGTTTGGATTCTGCTGTGGTAGCTGTATTGGCACAGAGGGTATTTAAAGAGAGATTATTATGTGTAAAGATGCCTTCTCACTATTCATCTCAGAGTTCTCTTGATGATGCAGATGAACTTTGTAAATATTTTGATATAAATGCTATAGAAATATCTATAGACCCAATGTTAAAGCCCTATGAAAGGCTCAATAAGGATATGGATAATCTTCGTCGTGGTAATTTATCTGCGAGATTGCGGATGACAACCCTTTTTGATATCTCAGCAAAACAAAATGCTTTAGTTTTGGGCACAAGTAACAAAAGTGAACTTATGTTGGGTTATGGTACACTTTATGGGGATCTTTCAAGTGCCTTAAACCCCATTGGAGATTTGTATAAGAGTGAAGTATTTGAGTTGGCACAATACCTAGGTGTTAGTCAGTCTATTGTAGACAAAGCCCCTTCTGCGGATTTGTGGGATGGACAAAATGATGAGGATGATTTAGGTTATACCTATGCAGAGCTAGATAATGCTTTGAAGATGTATGTAGAAGAGAGAATGAAAAAAGAGGAGATGATTCAAAAAGGGGTTGATGCCGTGATGCTAGAGATGATTATTGAGCGAATTTTTCGTAATCATTTTAAAAAAAAGATGCCAGTTATTGCCAAGTTAACCTCAAGAACAATGAATCATGACTTTAATTATCCAAGAGATATTAGATTATAAGGAAAATCAATGGAAGTAGTATTTAACAGATATGAAAACGGTGTAGATGAACATTCAAATGTGAGTGATGTGCTTGATGGGGATGAACTCAATCAGGTTCATAAGTTAGAAGATGAATTTTGTTCCTATGTGGGGGCAAAATATAGTGTAGCTACCTCTCATGGTACATCAGCACTGCATTTAGCGATGTTAGCACTTGATCTAAAACGGGGAGATAAAGTGGTATGCTCTGTAAACTCACACCCTAATGTTCCTGAGGTTGTGCGACATTTTGATGCTGAACCAGTATTTATGGATATTGATGAAAAATTTTACAATATTGATCTGGATAAATTAGAAGAATATCTCAAAGAACATCAATCAAAAAAATTAAAAGCTGTTATAGTGACACATATAGCTGGCGTAAGTGTGGACCTAGAAAGAGTGTATAAACTAGGCAACCTTTATAATGTAAAAATAGTAGAAGATGCTTGTGATGCACTAGGTGCAAGTTATAATGGTACTAAAATAGGCTCGACAGGTGCGGATATTACATGTTTTAACTTTTCATCTCATATGAGAGAAAATATTTGTAATGGTGGGATGTTAGTTACTGATGATGATGAGATCATAGACAGAGCCAGACTTCTCAATAATCATGCTCTTGTCAAAGGAGATGGAGCATTAGAGTATATTTATGATATTGTAGATATAGGTAATGACTATTCTATGAGTCAATTAGATGCTGCATATATCAGAGCTTTAGTGCAAAAACAAGACAAATCCATAGTTCGCACTCAAAATATCGCAAAAAAATATATTAAAGAACTTGAGACAACAGAGCATATCACTATGCCTTCTATCAATTCTGATGAAGATCCATTTACTCTTTTTATCATTAAAGTAGATAAAAATCGTGATTCATTTGCATTGGAATTGAAAAATAGGGGTGTTCATACTGGTTTACACTATATCCCACTGCATTTGATTAGTTATTATAAAACAAAATATAGATTAAAGGTCAATGCTTTTGGAGCGGCACTTCGTTCATATCAACAAGTACTCTCCCTACCAATATATGCAAGTATGAGTGATGCAGAGGTTGACTTTGTGATACAAACAGTAAAAAAAGTTGCTAAAACTAGGGTCTAATTGAAAACAAAAATTATATTTTGGGTTGAGAGTTATCTCTACAACCCAAGTCCATTTCAAAATATTTTATCACTTTGTTTACTGCCCCTATCGTGGGTCTATTGTTTTATTATGTATCTTCGTTTTCTTATTCAAAAAGAACAAGATTTTGGTGTAGATATTGTAAGCATTGGAAACTTAAGCATAGGGGGCAGCGGGAAAACACCACTAACAACTGCTCTTGCGAAAAACTATAAAGATACGGCTATTATTTTGAGGGGATATGGCAGATCCTCAAGGGGTTTAGTCGTTGTAAAAGATGCCAAAAAAATACTTTGCGATGTGAGCGTGAGTGGAGATGAAGCGATGATATATGCTCGTAAACTTCAAGATGCACTCGTAATAGTAAGTGAAGATAGAAAAATAGCCATTGAAAAAGCTAAAGAGATGGGTGCTAAGATTATATTTTTAGATGATGCATATTCTAAACACAATATAAAAAAACTCGATATTCTCATAGATGTAAAAACTACAAATAACAGATGCTTTCCCTCTGGAGCTTTTCGAGAAAAATTATGGAATTTTAAAGAGGTTTTAGTCGTTCACGATGGTGTTGATTTTACCCGTAAATCAACACTTAAAGATAGATGTGATAAAATGTCGCTCATAACAGCGATAGCAAGACCGCAAAGACTAGATAAATTTTTGCCTCAAGTTGTATCTAAAAATTATTTTCCAGATCATCATAGCTTCACAAAAGATGAAGTACAAAAAATTTTAAGCCAAGATGCTTCTGAGTCAGCACTTGTTACTTACAAAGACTATGTCAAGTTGGAGCAGTTTAATCTGCCACTCTCTTTATTGGATTTAGAGTTAAGTGTAGATGAAAATATATATAAAACTATAGAGGATTACCGTGCAAAGAAAAATTGAAACTGTACAAACACTACTAGAAGCATTACCATTTATAAAAGAGTTCAATAAAGAGACTATTGTTATCAAGTACGGTGGAAGTGCACAAACATCGCCACAGCTTAAAGAAAAGTTTGCTGAAGATATTTTGCTTATGTACCTTGTAGGGATTAAGCCTATCATAGTCCATGGTGGTGGAAAAAAAATCACTGAGATGTTAGATGCTCTTAGTATTGAGACAAAATTTATAGAGGGGCAGAGGGTCACTACAAAAGAGGTGATGCGTATAGCAGAGATGATACTCAGTGGCGAGATCAATAAAGAGATTGTCTCTCTTTTAAATATACATGGAGCTAAAGCTATAGGCGTGAGTGGTAAAGATGCTCATTTTATCACTGCCGAGGCAAAAGATTTTTCAAAATGGGGTTTAACGGGAAATATTACTAAGGTAGATGCAAGTGTCATCTCAAACCTAATAGCTGAAAATTTTGTCCCCGTTATTGCACCTATTGCCGCTGGTACGGAGATGGGACATCCAGGATACAATATCAATGCAGATCTATGTGCATCTCAAGTTGCTAAGGCGATAGGTGCAAATAAAATTATATTTTTAACAGATACTCCAGGTGTTCTCGATAATGATAAAAATCTTTTATCTACTTTAACACAAGAGGAAGTAGAAGCACTTAAAAAAAATGGGACTATCCATGGTGGCATGGTACCTAAAGTAGATGCTTGTCTTGAAGCCCTAAGTGGAGGTGTAGCAAAGGCACACATCATCGATGGGAGGCTAGAACATTCTATGCTTTTAGAACTTTTTACATCAGCAGGTGTGGGAACTCAAATCATAGCGGACAATTTATAATTAATAAATATTAGATATAATCCAAAATTAAATTAAGGAATTTTAATATGAGTAAATATAGTGCATTGTTTGAAGATGAAGATGATGTTTTTTTAGGTACACCCATGAGTAAACTGATGGATATAATATTTAGTGCAAATAATGATGTTGTAAGATTTGATCTTGAGAATTTTATGCGTCAAAGAGCAGTGATGGAGATTTTACTAGAGGAACATCTTGGAGAAAACTATTTTGAGAAAGTTAAAACATTAGAGGTTCTCCGTGGAGATGATATAGAGATGAAAACAAAAAGTTTAGCTATAGAGTTAACAGGTGAGATTGTCTCCAAAAGTGAGTAGATAATTTGAAATTATTTTTACAAGTTTTTTTCTTTATTGGGATTTTTCTTATCCAAGTAGACGCGATGGATTTTAAAGAAGTCAAAACCATCAAGCTAAAAAAGGACCAACTAAAGAAAATTCTAGTAAAATACGGTTCATTTTCTAAACTGTTTACTATGCGGTGGACACTTTATAAAAATGATGGTTTAGTAGTATTTCACTCATATGATAAGTTTGTTTTTCAAAATGTATTGTATCTAAGGTATCAAAATCAATATTTTAGGCAAGAACTTAAGTCAAAAGGTGCAGATGATTATGCTACACCCTATTTGTTGGTGAAATTTAAAGAGTTTAACTATGAGACAAGAGAAGCTATATTTGACCTTCTTTTATCTGATAGTCAAGCCCAAATAGATTTAAAATATTTAAAATAATTAAAGAGGTTAGATGCAAAGAGTAGAAGCAGAGATTGCAAGACTTATCAATGAATGTGAATATGAAGAGGTTACAAAGCTTTTTTATAAGTTAAGTGGTGGAAAAAGGTTGCGTGCAAAATTGATTTTGAAAATCGCTCCTGATCATAAGGATGCCCCACTTTTGGCAGCGATAGTAGAACTTATTCACGCAGCTTCATTGTTGCATGATGATGTGATAGATGAAGCGATGACTCGTCGTGGCATTGAGTCTGTGAATGCTACACAGGGTAGCAAGATAGCTGTAATGCTTGGAGATGTTCTTTATTCAAAGGCATTTACTGAATTGGTTTCATTTGATAAAGATGTGGCAAAAACCATCGCTACCTCTGTTACTGCACTCTCTAAAGGTGAGATGATTGATGTGAAAATGGCAGAAAATTTCAATAGTGATGAAAAATTATATCTTGATATGCTCTATCTCAAAACAGCAACGCTGATAGAAGCTGCAGCAAAAGCAAGTGCACTTCTTGTGGGTAAAGATGCTGTGGCTCACGCTACATATGGGAGAAACTTAGGTTTGAGTTTTCAAATCATAGATGATATTTTAGATATAACTCAAGATGCTAAGACTTTAGGAAAACCTGCTTTAAATGACTTTGTAGAAGGGAAATGTACCTTGCCCTATATCTACCTTTATGAGGAGTTACTAGCAGATGAAAAAGAGAGGCTAGTCTCTCTTCATGCACAAACACTCTCTAACGAAGATTCCGCTTGGATACAACAAAGCATGCAAAAATATAAAACAGTTGAAAAGTCATTTGAACTTGCGTTAAAGCTCTCAAATGAAGCTAAATCTGTAATGAGTCAGGATGAAGACCTAGTCTCAATCCTAGATACAATGATAAAGAGAACTTTCTGATGCACTACCTTAACATAAGCTTTTCACATAAAAATTCATCTCTTGAGATTCGAGAGAAGTTGACATATCCCGATGACAAACATAAAAATGGTTGTTTAACAAAACTCAATAAAAGTGATGCTGTTAATGAAACGATGCTCATCTCTACTTGCAATAGAATGGAGATATTTTGCTCATGCAATGACATCCCAACAGCTACAAAACATATCTTTGAGATGTTGCAAGACAGAGCAGGGCTTTCTCTTGAGGAGTTACAAGGTCGTGCAGATATCTATGATGATTCAAGTGCAATACATCATATCTTTACCGTAGCTGCATCGTTAGACTCCATGGTTGTTGGTGAGACACAGATAGCTGGACAGCTCAAAGATGCTTTTAGGTATGCGTACGATAATAATTTTGCCAATAAAAAGATAGCACGAGCTATGCAAAAAGCTTTTAAATGCGCAGCAGCTGTTCGTAATGAAACAGATATCTCTTCAAAACCTGTTTCTATGGCAAGTGTTGCAGTAGCAAAACTGAAGTCTGTCGTAGAAGATGTAAAAGGTAAAAAAATTCTGATTATTGGTGTTGGTGATATGAGTGAGATCACTGCTAAAAATATGATAGCTGATGGTGGGGAAGTTTTTATCATGAATAGAACTTTGCACAAGGCTGAAATCTTGGCAGAGGAGCTAGGAGCAAAAGTTTTACCCTATGGTGAATTACAAAGTGCTATCAACGAGTGCGAGATTCTTTTTAGTGCAACTTCAGCAAATGATCCAATCATCACAGATGAGATTATAGAACCATGCCCTTTTGATAGATATTGGTTTGACTTAGCCTTACCTCGAGATATTAGTTATCATAGAGGTGAAAGAATCAACTTGTATGTGATAGATGACTTAAAGATGATAGCAGAGGGCAACAAAGCAGACAGAGAACTAGAAGCGAAAAAAGCACATAGGATTATAGGGCGAAGTGTTGTTGACTTTTTTGAGTTTTTAGACACGCTCAATATTGAACCCTTGATTAAAGAGATCTATGAAAAAGCACACATAGTAGCCAAGGTAGAAGCTTCCCGAGCTCTTAACAAAGGCTTTCTCCCTAAAGAGTATGAGTATGAGGTGCATAAACTTGCAGAGCAAACTTTAAAAAGATTTTTACACGATATGACAAAAAATATGAGAGATGTATCTCATGAAGCAAAGAGCGACAAACTCTCTAGTGTGATGGGATTTTTAGTAAAAGATAAGAAAGAGGAATCATGAGAAGATCAAGAGCATTTATACCAACAACAAAAGAGGCACCTTCGGATGCACAACTAGCAAGTCATATCTTTTTGTCTCGTGCAGGGTTTATCTCACAAGTAGCAGCTGGACTTTACTCCTACATGCCACTAGCAAAAAAAGTGATTCGTAAGATAGAAAATATTATCCATGATGAGATGGCTAATGTTGGTGCAGAGGAAGTAGAACTCTCTTTTGTCGCACCCTCTGACTTATGGATAGAAAGTGGTAGGATAGATAAGTTTGGAAAAGAACTTTTAAGATTTTATGATAGAAAAGAAAAACTCTTTGTTCTTGGACCTACACATGAAGAGATGATGGTTGACCTTGTGCGTAACCGTGTCACCTCATATAAAAATCTTCCACTCAATCTGTATCAGATAAAAACAAAGTTTCGTGATGAAGTGAGACCAAGGTATGGTTTGATGCGTGGTCGTGAATTTATCATGAAAGATGGGTACAGTTTTCATGCATCTCAAGAAGATTTAGATAGAGAGTTTGAAGTATTAGAAGCTGCATATAAGAGAATTATTACACGACTAGGACTTGATTTTCGTGTAGTGGAAGCAGATAGTGGGGCTATTGGTGGAAGTGGTTCAAAAGAGTTGATGGTCATTGCTGATTCTGGAGAAGACACTATCGCTGTTTGTGACAAATGTGAATATGGTGCAAATGTTGAAGTCTTTTTAAATATGGATGAGCTTGGTGAAGATTTTGATGCAAACTCTATCACAGATATCAAAGAGATTAAGGGTGACGATAAATGCCCAGATTGTGATGGGAAACTGAGCTTGACGAAAGGTATCGAAGTGGGTCATATCTTTAAACTAGGTACTACCTATTCAGAAGCACTTAAAGCAAACTATTTGGATGAAAACGGAAAGAGTCAGCCTTTTATTATGGGTACCTATGGTATGGGTGTATCTCGTTTAGTTGCAGCCGTGATAGAGCAGCATCATGATGAGTTTGGCTGTATCTGGACAAAAGCAACTGCTCCATATGCTATCAATATAATGGTATCCAACATCAAAGATGAAGCACAAAATACTTTAGGCGAAGAGCTTTATTTAAAACTTCTTGGGGAAAATGTAGAGGTGATGCTTGATGATAGAAAAGAGAGATTTGGTTTTAAGATGAAAGATGCTGAGTTAATTGGTTTCCCCTATACTGTTATAATTGGTAAAGAATTGCTCAATGGTACAGTAGAAATTTATGAGAGAAAAACAAGACAGAAGACAACAGTAGTCACAGGTGATATATTTAAGAGAGTGATGGAGTTAGTTTAGATGATCTATTTTGTAGTATATCTCTTTTTAGAAGTGATTATCTCTGTAAATATATCCTCTTATATAGGAGGATTTGCTACATTTTTAGAGATCCTTCTTAGTGCAGGACTAGGGATAACTATCTTGCTCAACTTTAAAGACTCTTTGCGTGAAAATTTAACGGCAGTTTCATACAGTTGTATCGATCTGGAGCAGTTTCAAAGTTTAAACCTTTTTACACTCTTTGGTGCAATACTTTTAATCATTCCTGGTTTTATGACAGATATTATCGGTGGACTGATGCAGTTTAGTGTTTTTACAACTATGCTTGTCAATAGATACAAAATGCGTTCAAAAAAATGTAATATGCCAAATCCAAACTCTCATACAGAAGTAAATTATACAAAGGAATCAGATGTTATTGATGTTGAAATCATTCATGATAGCACTACTACTAGGTAGTGCCTTACAAGCAAGTGTTACAGATAAAAAAGTAGAAGATTTTCTGCAGAGGTCTTTTTCTAAAAATCCAAATATAAAATCTTTAACTATTAAAGTCACTACTAGAACCAGTGTAAAAAAGATGAAAGGTTGGGATGCTTTTATCGTAGATGTAGTTGCAGTTATCAAAAAAAACAATAGAAAAATCAAGCAAAAAATGATTTGGTTCTCTAATGGTCAAGTGATAACACAAGAGCTTTTAGATTTAAAAACAGGGGATTCTCTTAAAGATTTGGTGGCACCACCTTTTAGAGCATCGTTTTATAAGAAAGAGAACCTTATCTATGGAGATGTAAATGCAAAACACAAGATTGCTATTTTTTCGGATCCTTTATGTCCATTTTGCAAATCTTATGTCCCTAATGCTATAGAGTATATGAAAAAACAACCAAAAAAGTTTGCTATATATTATTATCATTTTCCATTGCCATCATTACATCCAGCTTCTGTTGAGTTAGTAAAAGCTGCTTATGTTGCAGAGGCTCAAGGTAAGAAAGATGTAGTAATGAATCTTTACAAAGTAAAGTTAAAAAATGCAAGAGAGAGAGATGTGAGCAAAATACTCAGTGCATTTAATAGTACATTCCATACACATATAACCCCTGCAGAGATTAAATCAAAACAAGTTCAAGAACGATATAATCACGATTTACAAATTGCCCAAGAGGTGATGGTTCAAGGTACTCCAACAGTATTTTTTGATGGTAAGGTTGACAAATCTAAGAAAAAATACCTAAAGGCTAATTAACAATGACAAAGTTGACAATTGCCACTAGAGTATCTGATTTAGCGCTTTGGCAGGCATATCATATAAAAGAAAGAGTAGAAGCACAATATCCAGAGATAGAAGTTGTTCTTAACAAGATAGTAAGTAATGGAGACAAGATCTTAGATAAGCCATTAGCTCTTATTGGTGGGAAGGGTCATTTTACTAAAGAACTTGAAGATGAGATGTTGGCTGGAAATGCTGATATGGCTGTGCACTCACTTAAAGATGTACCAACTTATATTCCAGAAGGTTTAGAACTTGTTGCAGTCACACAAAGACAAGATCAAAGTGATGTTTTTTTATCTCATAAATACAGCTCCCTTGAAGATTTACCACAAGGTGCAGTAGTTGGGACTACCTCTCTTCGTCGTCGTATGCAACTCCTCCAAAAAAGACCTGATTTAAAAGTGAAAGATTTAAGGGGAAATGTAAATACTCGCCTGCGAAAACTTTCAGAGGGTCAATATGATGCTATTATACTTGCCTATATTGGTCTTTTTAGGCTTGATTTGCTTAAAGATATTCCTTTTACTCAAAAACTCCCTTTAGATATGATGATACCACCAATGGGTCAAGCTGCCCTTGGTATTGAGATCGTTCAAGACAAAGATAAACTACTAGAGATTGCAGAATTTTTAAAAGATGAAGACACTTTTATCTGTACTCAGATAGAGCGAGATTTTATCTCTAGCATTGGTGCAGGTTGTTCTGCTCCTGTTGCTTGTAATGCAGTGAAAAATGCAGATAAGATAACCTTTCGAGTGATGCTTGGCTTTGCTGATGGAACAAATGTGATGTATGAAAGAGTGGTAGTTGATGTGAAAGATTCTCAAGGTTTAGGCATAACTATCGCAAAAAAAATGATAGATAAAGGTGCTTTAGAGTTACTGAAAAATGCTGAGTCTGTAGCGTTTAAAGAGGAGATGCCACAAAGGCTTTAAAGATAAAAATCTATGAAAAAAACAATTGAATTATTAAAAAAACATAACGAAGTTAGATTTATTGATGCTGAGTTAGATATTTATCTTGAAATACCACACCTAGCATACGCTGAGGTTAAGAAAAAAGATGGTGGTGATGCACTCGTTTTTACAAATGTTGTAGATAAAAAAGCAGGTGTAAAGTTTGATGAACCAGTTGTGATGAATGTTTTTTCCTCATACAAACGATGTGAAATTCTTTTTGGTCGTACTATTGAGAGTGTCGCAGATGAGATTGATAAACTTTTACACATGAAACCACCCTCAGGTTTCGGGCAAAAAATATCAATGGCAAAAGAGTTATTTTCTCTTAAAAACATCTTTCCAAAACGCCTTAAAGGTGAGGGTGCTTGTCAAGAGATCAAGCTTATGGGTGATGCTATAGACCTTTTTAAACTACCCGTTCTTACTACTTGGGAACAAGATGGTGGTCCTTTTATCACTATGGGGCAGGTATATACTCAAAGTTTTGATGGAGAGATGGTAAACCTTGGAATGTATAGACTCCAAGTATATGATAAAAATCATCTTGGTATGCACTGGCAGATACATAAAGATAGTTCACATTTTTTTGATCAGTATCAAAAGGCTGGTAAAAAGATGCCTGTTTCCATCGCTATAGGTGGAAATCCTCTTTATACTTGGTGTGCAACTGCACCACTCCCTTATGGTGTTAATGAGTTACTTATGTATGGTCTTATTACTAAAAAACCAGCACGCTTAGTAAGATCTCTTACCACCCCTTTATATATTCCTGAGGATGTTGATTATGTTATTGAGGGTTGGGTAGAAACAGAGACTTTAAAAACAGAAGGACCTTTTGGAGATCATACTGGATACTACACTTTAAAAGAACCTTATCCATTTATGGAGGTGAGTGCTATTACTATGAAAAAAGAGCGTGCATTTTTAGCGACTGTTGTTGGAAAGCCTCCTCTTGAAGATAAATATATGGGTTGGGCAACTGGAAAGATATTTTTTCCACTTTTAAAAACTACTGCACCTGATCTTATAGACTATCATATGCCTGAAAATGCTGGTTTTCATAATCTCATTGTTGCAAAGATGAAACCTCTCTATAAAGGTCATGCAAAACAGTTTATGCACGCTTTTTGGGGTGTTGGACAGATGAGTTTTGTAAAACATGCTATCTTTTTGGATGAAAATGCTCCAAGGTTAGAAAATTATGAAGCTTTGAGTACCTATATTTTAAATAGGTTTTCACCAAAGTCTATGTTTATTACAGAGGGTATTTTAGATGCTCTTGACCATTCCTCTGCTGAGGCTTTAGTTGGCGGTAAACTAGGCATAGACGCAACTGTAGCACATAAAATAGAAGCTCCACATCTTCTCGGGGATAAAGAGCTCTTTGGTTATGTTAAAGAGCTTATTCCTGATGCTATTGGACTTCAGCAATTTATGCGAAGAACAAAAAATCCTATTACAGTAATAAGTGTTGAAAAAACAAAAAATGTAAAAGAATATTTTGATGCACTTGTAAGTCTAAGTACAAATATCCGCATAGTTATTTTTGTAGATGCAAAAAAGAATGATATAGAAAATTCCTATATGCTTCTTTGGCGTGTGACCAATAATATAGATGCACTAAGAGATATTTATACTTCAGGTTTAATGGTTGGGGTAGATGGTACAAATAAAAATTTACTTGATAATTTTCATAGAGAGTGGCCTGATGATGTTGAGTGTACAAGTTCAGTTGTAGAGTCTTTAAAAAGTCGTGGGATTTGGGACTTAGATGAAAAAATCTATAAAAAGTATCAATTATAAATCACACTATTCAAATATAACGAAAATTTGTAAGATATAAGCTAGATATAATATTTGCTAATGTAATATAGATGAATTAGTTTAAGGTTTTTAATGAAAAAAATAATTTTTATATTTGCGTCATTACTTTTATTTACACTTTCCTCATCAGAAGCGGCTTTATACAAGGGGCAAAGAGCATACTCAAAAGTATGTATAAAGTGCCATACTGATAGAGAAGCTTTTATCTCGACTTTCAATAAAAGAACATGGAAGAAGTATATGAAAAAAAAGGGCAAGAAGCTTGCCGCAGTTCATCTAAGATCTTCAAAATTTAAAAAAGAAAAGAAATATGCTAAGTATAAAAAATATTTCAAGAGTAGAAAATATACCAGAACTGCAAAACACTTAAAACAATTTCTTATCGAATACGCTAAAGACAGCGGTAATGTCCCTGCTTGTAATTAAGTAGAATTTCTCTTACTTAAGAGACCTCTCTAAGATTAAACTTATTTCGATAAAATATGTAAAATAATTTACTTCACTAGGGAAATCCAATGGAAAAAATGTGGTCAGGTCGCTTTAGTGCGAGTGCTTCAAGTTTATTAGATGAATTTAACGCATCTATAATGTATGATAGAGAGTTGTATATAGAAGATATAGAAGGTTCATTAGCTCATGCAACTATGCTTGCAAAGCAGGGAATCTTAACTACAGAGGAACTCAAAGATATTGTCAATGGTTTAAATCAAGTAAAATCAGAGATAGAAAATGGTGAGTTTACTTGGAATATTTCTGATGAAGATCTCCATATGGGGATTGAGAAAAGATTGACTGCAATTATTGGGGATGCTGGAAAAAAACTTCATACTGGTAGAAGTAGAAATGACCAAGTTGCAGTTGACTTTCGCCGTTGGACACTCAAGAAAAACCTTACCATCATAGATGCACTTAAAAAACTAATGCAAGAGATTTTAGCGGTAGCCAATAAACATACTCAGACACTCATTCCAGGTATGACACATCTTCAACATGCACAACCTACAAACTTTGGTTTTCACCTTGGTGCGTATTTGACTATGTTTAAGCGTGATATTGCAAGGTTTGAAGACTCTCATACACGAAACAATATCTCTCCTCTAGGGTGTGCAGCACTTGCTGGAACGCCACATAACTTAGACCGTGATATGACAGCCCAACTTTTAGGTTTTGATAGTGTGAGTACAAACTGCCTTGATACGGTTAGCGATAGAGACTTTGCCCTAGAAATTTTGTTCAATATCTCTACAATGATGATGCATATCTCTCGTTTGAGTGAAGAGCTTGTGATGTGGTCCTCTTATGAGTTTGGATTTGTTGAACTCTCAGATGAATACTCAACAGGTAGTTCCATCATGCCACAAAAGAAAAATCCTGATGTACCAGAGCTTCTCCGTGGTAAAACAGGTCGAGTTTATGGTTCGCTTATGGGACTTTTAACGGTGATGAAAGGTTTACCTCTTGCATACAACAAAGATACACAAGAAGATAAGGAGGGTGTCTTTGACGCAGTAAAAACTGCCGAGATCTCTTTAGAGATACTTAGTGAAGCTATCAAAACTATGGAAGTCAAAGCACACAACATGGAAGCAGCTTGTGCGGTAGGGCATCTCGCAGCAACTGACTTAGCTGATTACCTAGTAGAAAAATGCAATATACCATTTCGTGAAGCACACTTCATCACAGGACATGCAGTAGCAAAAAGTGAAGAGCTCAAAATTGATTTGAGTAATATTGATTTTAGTGAACTCAAAAAAATAGATGAGAGAATAAATGAAGATGTCATGGAGTTCTTAGTTTTAAGAAACTCTATGAACGCAAGAAAATCAGCTGGTGGGACAGCAACTGTAAGAACAATAGAACAACTTGCTTTTTTTAAAGAATTTTTAGAAGAGGATTAAACCTCTTTTATGACCCATAGACCTTATGGTATGCGGCCATTCTAGTGGATACTTTTTTTAAGTATTTTTTTGGTTCATCATGACGCAAACTTCTCATGAGTTTATTGTAGACTTGTTTGGGTGTGAGTTTGTTGATAAGTGGTGCTGCTTTGTTCATATTGTATTTTCTCGTAAAAGCATAAGCAATATTCCCAGATCCAGTGTTATATGCTGCAATGGTACAATAAAGTCTTGAATCTGGATTTTTGATTTTTCTGAGGTAACTATAGTAAAGTATGTGTAGGTAAGCACTCCCCATCTTTATATTGTTATTTGAATTGTAAAGATAGCTTCCTGAGACAAGTCTATCTTTTTTGTAAAGATACTTGTAGGTATCTCTTCCTGCTGTTTTTGGTACTATTTGCATAAGACCAAATGCAGGTATGTAGCTTCTTGCCCTTGGGTTGAAACTACTCTCAGAATGCATAATCGCAAAGATGAGTGGCATAGGAAGTTTTTGTTTCTTGGCATTAGCTTTTACAACATCATAATATACTTTTGAGCGTTTTATCATAGTATCTTTTGGTAACTTGATTCTGACACTATAGATCTTAGCATATTTTACTTTTTTAGAGTTTTTAACTTTGATATGTTTTGCCGAGATATATTTATTGACATATCTTTGAACACTTTTTCGGGTAGGTGGTTTTTTAAAGACAACTGTAGAGAGTATGGGCTGTGCATTGACCTTTGCACTCACCATACCATCTGGTTTTTTGATTTTGGCAAGTCTTTTTTGGAGGGGATCAGTGTTTTGTACTGTTTTTGTATCTATAGTTACTGCTTTAGCAAGAGCCATTTGGAGGTTTGCTTGAGCTTCTTTAGGAGATTTTGCTACTGTTTGTACTGTAATGTATTGGTTTTCAAAGTCAACATCTGAGCGGGTTTTTTTATCTTTAGAGTAAGAAACCCAATCTTTTTTAGAAGAGAGTTTAGGCTCTTTCCAGATAGCACCAATCTCTTTTTTGTAATCTTTAAAAGCTTTTTCTTGAGCTTTTTTATAGGCTTTGAAACCCTCCTCTTGAGACTTCTTAAAACTGTTAAAGCCTTTCATCTGGTCATTCATAAATTGAGATGAATCAGCTGCAAAAAGTGAAGAAACAAAGCTGAGAGTAAGTAGAATTTTTTTAACCATTATTAACCTTATTTGTACTAATATTAATGAAATTCTACCTTAGTTTTCTAAAAGCTACCTTTAGGATCTGCATCTGTAAAATGTCCCCATTTAAGTTTACTTCCACCAAGGATGTGAAAATGTAGGTGTTTAACCTCTTGTCCACCATCATCTCCTATATTTGTAATAACTCTATAACCACTTTTGTTGATGTTCACTTTTTGTACAAGTTTTTGAATAAAGCTAGTAGCACCAGCCATCATATCTGGGCTTACTTCATTAAAACTATCTACATGAATTTTTGGGATAACGAGTAGATGTACGGGTGCGTTAGGGTTGATGTCATGGAATGCTAAAAAATTCTCATCTTCTAACTCTTTGTTTGATGGAATTTCTTCATTGACTATTTTACAAAATAAACACATATTTTTCCTTTTGTGAATTTGTATAATTGTAACATATAAAATCTCAAACAAAGCTATCTGTAAATATATTTTGGTATAATCCTTTTTAAAATTTAAACGAATGGGTGAGACTATTGAAAAAATGGTATGACGCGATAAACAACGCTACAAGTGTTGACGCGATAGAAGAGATACGAATCTCAATATTTGGAAAAAAAGGAATCTTAGCAGTTGAATTTGCAAAGATGAAAGAAGCTCCAAATGAAGAGAAATCAAAAATAGCTAAAGAGTTAAATACTCAAAAAAGTGCATTAATGCATGAACTTACATCTAAAAAGATGGAGTTACAAACTAAAGAGTTAGAGTTGGCAATGAAGCAAGAGGGACTTGATGTCTCTTTGTTTAGTGCATCTAGTGAAGTTGGTGCATTACACCCTGTGATGGAAACGATGGATAGGATTGTAGAATACTTTGCATCTCTGAACTTTGCAGTAAAAACTGGGAAGATGGTAGAGGATGATTTTCATAATTTTGAAGCACTTAACCTTCCGAAATACCACCCTGCAAGAGATATGCAAGATACTTTTTATTTTAGAGATGAGATGCTCTTGCGTACACATACCTCACCAGTCCAGATCCGTACTATGATGGCACAAAAGCCACCGATTCGTATGATAGCTCCAGGTACTGTGTTCCGTCGTGATTATGACCTAACACATACACCGATGTTTCATCAGATAGAGGGTCTTTTAGTAGATAAAAAAGGGAAAGTCTCTTTTGCAAACTTGAAGTTTATTCTTGAAGATTTTTTAAAATATATGTTTGGAGAGGTAGAAGTTCGATTTCGTCCCTCTTTTTTTCCTTTTACAGAGCCTTCAGCTGAGGCAGATATCTCTTGTGTATTTTGTAAGGGTGATGGTTGTCGTGTCTGTTCACATACAGGTTGGCTTGAAGTTCTAGGTTGTGGCATCGTTGACCCAAATGTTTTTGAAGCGGTAAAATACAAAGATGTAAGTGGCTATGCCTTTGGTCTTGGTGTTGAGCGTTTTGCAATGTTGATTCACCAGATAGGGGATCTTCGTTCACTTTTTGAGGGTGATATAAAGCTATTGGAGCAATTTAGATGATAGTAACTAGAAGTTGGTTAAACGAATGGATAGATTTAGAGGGGATAACTACAAAAGATTTATGTAAAACTTTTAATTCTATTGGTTTAGAAGTAGATAAACTACAGTCTTATGATATTCCAAAAAAGATAGTTTTTGGTAAGGTTTTAGAGTGTGAAAAGCATCCAGATGCAGATAAGCTTAATGTTTGTAAAGTAGATATTGGTACAAGTATTCGTCAAATTGTATGTGGAGCTTCAAATGTAAGAGAGGGTTTGAATGTCGTTGTAGCAACTATTGGTGCAGTGATGCCAACTGGACTTGCTATCAAGCCAGTAAAGCTTCGTGGAATTGAATCCGAGGGGATGATATGCTCAGCTAGTGAGATAGGGCTTCCCGATTTTATGGATGGTATCATCGAGTTAGACGAGTCTGTCCGAAAAGTTAGACTTGGAGATGAAGTAAAAGGGCATTCGCTTTTTTCTGATGATCTCATAGAGATAGAACTTACTGCAAATAGGGGTGACTGTCTAAGTATCCGTGGTGTAGCACGAGACTTGAGTGCAGCATACAATCGTCCACTTAAAGATGCCGTTGTCAACACAAATGAAGATAAACGCGTTGGTATTGGAAGAATTTTAAATCTTTCTCACGATAAAAACTACCATGTCAATCTTAGATATAAAGCTGTTGATCTGAAAAATCTTACTTTACCTTTTATTGTAAAATTGAGACTTTCCCAGATAGAAGAAACGAGAGATTCAGATATTCTCTCCTTGATGCTCTATTCTACGCATAGTAGCGGAGTTATTCTAAGAGCTTATAAACATAGCTTTTTTAAAAAAGAAGATGAAACCATTGCTAAGATAGATTTAGCTGAATGTGAAAAGGGTTTTGCTTGTATATATTCTACAGATAAGAAAAAAGCTTCAATGGTAGGTATCATCCAAGAAGATGTTTCACTTGTAGATGTTGATGAGGGTATTATCCTTATTGAAGCGAGTTATATTCCACCTGAGATTATCTCAAGACAGATGCAAGAGTCCAAGATAAAGTCAGGACCACTTTATTATAAAACATCCCGAGGTAGTGAACCAGAACTTAACCGAGGTCTTGATTGTTGTATGCAAATGTTAGAGATAAATTCAGCATCTGATATTTATGGTGGAGTTATTGAATTGTGTGATAAGTATGAAAATGTAGTTATAAGTATTACAAAAGATGAGATTGATGAGATTATTGGGTACAGTATTGATAAAGTAGAGATTACAAAGATACTTAAAAATCTTGGATTTGATACATCAAAATCTCAAGGAGATTCTTTTGTTATCTCCGTTCCAAGATATCGTCATGATATTAAAAATAAGCAAGATATCGTTGAAGAGATTGTTCGTTTAGTTGGGATAGACAATATCCCTTCAAAACCTTTTGAGTTTCAAGAAGAAAATCGTCTTGGAGATGATTATTTTTGGTATAAAAAGCGTAAAACATACAGATATAAAGCCGCAGATATAGGATTTTTTGAGTCTATCCATTTTGTTTTTGATGAAAAAAAGATTCTTAACTCTTACGGATTTGAGACTCTAGTAGAGCAAAAAGATCTACTCAATCCTATTGTAAACACTTTAGATACTTTAAGACCAACACTTCTAACAGGGATGCTCAAAGCTGCTTCGCTCAATGTTAAAAACGGATACTCTTGTATAAAATTGTTTGAGGTGGGTTCAGTTTTTGATAAAGAGCGTAACGAAAGTGTAAAGATGACAATGTTGGCAAGTGGTACACAAACAGCAGATTCACTAGCAAACTCTGGAAAACCTGTGAAGGTTGACTTTGGTTATTTTGTGCAAAAAGTGACTGATATTATTGGTGAATTTGATCTAGTCGAAACAAAAACAACGCATCAGTTGTCACACACCTATCAATCAGCAACTGTTATTCAGTCTGGTGTTGTTGTAGGGGAATTGTTTCGACTTCACCCATCAGTGCAAAATGATTATGATTTAGATATAACATATCTCTGTGAACTCGATTTTGAGAAACTCCCTTGTAGCTTGAAAATAGCAAAAGAGAGCTCAAAGTATCAAGCTTCACAAAGAGATCTTAGTGTTATTATGCCAAAGTCTATGAAATATGCCCAAGTAAAATCAGTTATTGATGAGGTGAAAACTGATGAGATAGTGAGTTTCAAACCAGTTGATATCTATAGTGATGAAAAATTGGCGGATGAGATGAGTTTGACCATCCGCTTCACACTTCAAAGAGATGATAAAACACTCCAAGAAGAGGATATTACATCATCTATCAATAATATTCTTGATGCCTTACAGTCAAAACTACAGATAGGTTTAAGATAGGCATGAGCATGGTTACTATCGCTTCTGCAAAGAGTTTTTCATTGGAGATAGCAGATATTGCTCCAGATAAATCTATCTCTCACCGTAGTGTGATGTTTGCGATGTTAGCCTCTGGTACAAGTAAAATAGAGAATTTTTTAAGAGCAGAAGATACACTCAATTCATTAGAGATAGTAAAAAACCTTGGAGCTAAAGTAGTTGATGATGGTGAAGTGATACAAATCTCTTCGGAAGGGATACAAGAACCCTTTGAAATTCTCGACTGTGGTAATTCTGGGACAGGAATGCGACTTTTTTGTGGACTTTTAAGTTCGGCAAATGGGCATTTCATCTTAACTGGAGATAAATATCTCCGTTGCCGACCTATGAAGAGAGTGACACAACCCTTGCATGACATTGGGGCGGTTATTGATGGTAGAGAGGACTCCAACCTTGCACCTCTAAGTATTAGAGGTTCTTCTCTTAAGTCATTTGACTATAGTTCTAAAATTGCTTCAGCACAAGTAAAGTCATGTATGATCTTAGCAGCACTCCATGCTGATGGCATCTGCACATATACCGAGCCAGAACTCTCTCGTGACCACACAGAGCGAATGCTTCGTGGGATGGGAGCAGGTATTAAAGTAGATGCACTTACAACAACAATCTCTCCGATAAAAGAGTTGCTTTCCCCTCTGAGTATCCGAGTACCAGCTGATCCATCAAGTGCTTTTTTCTTCGCAGTAGCTACCGCTATTACGCCAGATGCAAGTATAGTGCTTCAAGGTGTAACTCTCAACCCTACAAGGATAGAAGCTTTTAAAGCCCTAGAGCGTATGGGTGCAGATATAAGATATGAACTCACCGATGACAAATATGAACCTATTGGTAACATCTATGTCAAGTATGCACCACTTAAAGCTATAGTAGTTGAAGATAATATCTCATGGCTCATAGATGAACTTCCAGCTCTTTCTATCGCTTTTGCTTGTGCAGAGGGTACCAGCACCGTAAAAAATGCAGAGGAGTTGCGTGTCAAAGAGTCAGATAGGATTACCACTGTTGTAGAGGGACTCAAGGCCTGTGGCATCGTAACTACTGAATACGCAGATGGTTATACTGTTACTGGGGGTACTTTAAAAAGTGCCACTATAGATAGTGATGGTGACCATAGAATCGCTATGAGCTTTATCATAGCTGGACTCAAATGTGGGATGCAAGTGAGTGACTTAGAGTGTATAAACACCTCTTTCCCAAACTTTTTTGAATTGATTAAAAAAATAACAGATATAAAGTTTATATTATGAAAATACAGTTAGCTGAAAACTACGGATTTTGTTTTGGTGTTAAACGCGCTATAAAAATTGCAGAGGAAAACAAGCATGCCTCTACCTATGGACCTTTGATACATAATTCAAAAGAGATAGCACGACTTGATGCAGATTTTCAAGTAGGTCTTACAGATGACTATAAAGTTTTTTCTGAGGGTGATAAAGCAATTGTTCGCACCCATGGAATCCAAAAAAATGAACTTGAAGAGCTAAAAAAAAATAAGGTTGATGTTGTCGATGCTACTTGCCCTTATGTAACCAAACCTCAAGAGATAGCCCAAGAGATGAGTGAAGCTGGGTATAGTGTTGTGATCTTTGGAGATGAGGCACATCCAGAGATAAAAGGTGTAAAATCTTATGCAACACATGGTGCTTTAGTAGTCACCTCTCCAGAAGATTTACTAGAGCTAAAACTTAAAGAGAAG
>JALUXP010000001.1 GCA_027013295.1 Sulfurimonas sp. | reverse complement strand
GAAACTATCATTAAATCAAATCAGTTTTTGAAGGAAAATAAACAGAGTTCGAATAATAGGGCTTACAAGCCTAATAAGTTTGTGGATTTTTTACTCAAAACTGGATGATTTCTTGGAAAGTGTAGTTTTTTAATCTCTTATCGGCTCTGTTAAATACTGCTTCAACATCTGCTACATCAATAGTAGCTTCTATATGAACAGTGTATTTGTTGTTAATGAATTTCTTACGAAGTATTTTTGTTTTAATAACACCAGCAGAGATAGCCTCTAGCTTGGAAATACTCTTGCTTCTACGCTCACCATCATTTGCTATATAAATAGACGAATAGAGTGTTGTACCAGCTTCTTCGATAGCATTTTGTTTTGCGATTAAGAGTGCTTGTTTTTGCGCATACTTCTTAACACTTCCCTTGATTAAACTTTTATCGACTACTGTGTATGTTCCACTTGAAAATACACGAACCTCTTTAGCGAATACTTGCGTACTAAGTAATAGTAACGCTATTAATAAAATCTTTTTCATGACACATCCTTCGTTTTATAGATATGGGAATTATATGGGAATTTGTGGGTTTTGGCAAATGAAAAATGTATTTATCTAATCGATGTTATTTGCCAAAAGATAATTTTTAAGTTAGAATTTTTCAAATGATTGTTTAGGAGGGGATGGATGTTGAAATATATAATATTGATGAGTAAAAAAATCTTATGGAATCTTAAACTCTTAGATGAGTGGTATAGTGAGAAAGTATATGGCAAACGCTATGATGTGCACATCGCAGATGCACCAATCACAATAGTTGGAGCTATTATCGCTGTGTATCTTTACCCTAAGTACGCTTCCACAACTTTTCTAGATTATCTTCCATCTATCTATACTATTATCATGATGGGGTTAGTGTCAGCCTCTCTTATAAAAATAAAAAAGTAAGTCCACCTTTAAGCAGTATCTCTCTTTACCAATATCTCAAACGCTTCATCTCCAAACGAAGATTTAAAAGTCTATATAAGGCTATTGCTATGTCCCCTACAGCATCTCACATACGCTCTTCCTCGTCTGTTGCTTTGGTAGGCATTGGCACTCCCAAAGTCAACATTGATTGCATTGACTATATCTGAGAGGTTGGGGGAGGATGTCCAGTAGTGTCCAGATATCACATTTTTAAATGCTTTTTGAATAGTTGGAGCACTCCTTTTAGGATCTAAGATTGACTCCAACTCTTTAACCCTTGGCAAATACCAATCATCGTACCCAGCAAACACCAAGCTTCTACAATATTGCTTTGCATCTTGTTGATTTTTTTTAATAGTTTTAGTATCGCTATCATCCTGCCACATTAAACCTGTAGTTTTATCTATAATCAACTCTTTTTTATCATCTCTTATCAATAGATGTTCATGCTTTTCTTTTTTTTGTATTGTAGTATGGGATGGTTTATCAAGTTGAACGCTATATGCAAACAATGATAAAGCAAAAAATGTAACTAATAGTAATGTTTTAGGCATTTATATTCTTTCATAAGATTGGATTAAAGTATTATATCAGATTTTTTTCATTAAGGATAAATCAAATTCAAATACTCCATCACTACACTCAATAGTTAAAATACAAGATTTTTTAGAGATATTTTGAGCATTTTTTATATCCTTTAAGAGAATAATACTTTTTTTTGAGAGTGCATCATAAGCAAAAAGTTCCCCACCTTCTATGATGAACTCTCGTCCACCACCACAACCATCGCCAACAACTCCCATGCAGGAGATCTTTTTAGAACCATCCGTCATCTTGGCACTCCTCTTTGGCATCTGAGATAAACTCTGTATACTCAGTCGAATTTTTATCTAAGCAGATATATTCATCATAAGTATAAGTTTTAAAAGTGCTTTCATCTAAACATTTGCACAATTTCTTATCCTCCATTGTTTTACAATGTGAGAGCATCTCTTTTTTTTGAGTCTCTTTCCAACCACTGTAAGATATGTAATATGGATACAAAACCCAAACAGCAAAACCTATCGTCATCACTATATTGAGTGCATACTCTTTTTTCTTTGTTTGCAAATATTTTTTCACATCATAAGAGATAAGGATAAGAAATACTATCTCCAAACTTATGTTGAACCAATCGCTATCTAAAAAATCAAACAAGTAAATGCCTCCATATTATTTATCTTATAAAAGTCCTCAGGTAAAAGAACCTATTCTTAACTTCTTAAGAGCTTCGGCACACATTGTTAGCCCAAAGCTAGCAGTCACACCCATAAAACTCCCTTTTTCTTTTATCTCTATCTCTTCAGTAGAATAAATCACTGTATATTTACTCTTAAATCTTCTTTTTCTTAACTCATGGCGTATCTTTTTACCAAGTGCATCACCCTCACTTTTCCAGATATCGTTGACTTTGATTTTTGTTGGATCGACTCTCTTTGCACTTCCAAAAGAGGAGATAAGCTTTTTATAGCATTTTTGGGCTAAAGCAAGTTTAGCTCGAGTATCGTCTATGGCATCTAGGACTATATCATATTCGCAAAAGTCAAATGCTCTTACCCAAGACTCATCCACCCTTTCGTTGATAACAATAAGCTCAGGATAATGTTTCTTCAGTGCTTGTGTTTTTAACTCCCCCTCATGCAGTTCTGACCACATCTGTCTGTTTTGATTGGTTATGTCAAAAGTATCATAATCAACAATCGTGATGTTATTCACACCACTACGGTACAAACAATCAAGACAAAAACTTCCAACGCCTCCAACACCTAACAAGATAACTTTAGCATCTTGGAGTTTTGTAAAATCATCTTGAAGTAAAAGTTTTACTCTGTCGTATCTAGCCAACTCTCTAAGCCTTTCATACTTTTGTAGGCACTCAAGTCAAGCATAATAGGAGTGATAGAGATATAACCAGCTTGAGTTGCTTCATAATCACTCATACTAACTTGTCCATCACGAGGTGAAAAATCAAGAGGATGCAAACCTAACCAATGATGCTCTTCCCCTCTTGGATTTTTATGCATATGGGAGTCATTTGCATAGTGCCTGTACCCAGCGTAGGTAACCTTTATCTGTGCATCTTCTTTGGCATTTGGGATGTTAATATTGAGAAACTCTCTTTTTGGAAGGGGAAATTCACCAGACTTTATCTTCATTACTAGACTTTTTATCGTCTTTGAAGCGAGTTGGAAGTCACCACTAGGGTTAGTAAAGTCCATAATCTGTGAGATAGCAATAGAGGGGACATCATGAAGCACACCCTCCATAGCTCCAGCAGCCGTTCCACTGTATGTGATGTCCTCACCCATATTTGAACCACGGTTGATACCGCTCACAAGCAGATCAGGTTTTTTGTCTTCAAAAAGTGTTGAAAGAGAAAGATAAACACAATCACTAGGAGTTCCATCATCAAGTTTATAAAAATCATCATCTATAGAGATGAAACGGAGTGGTCGCACGAGAGTTATGGAATGTCCACAAGCAGACTTTTCATTTGCAGGAGCAACGACCGTTACCTGAACAGACTCTATGCTTTTTAAAGCTTTTACAAGTTCGTGCAAACCTTTTGCCTCATAACCATCATCATTTGTTACTAAAATATTGTACATTTTTTTAAGTTGATCAGACACTTAAGTTCTATAATCTGCATTGATTTTAATATATTCATAACCTAAGTCACAGCCATAAGCTTTGAACTTTCCATCACCGATACCAAGGTCACAATGGATGGTAAATTTTTGATGTCCCATTACTATTGCAGCTTTTTGCTCTATCTCTTTATCAAAAAATACTTCACCTTTGTCATAAACACAAACAGTATCAAAAATGATTTTAAGAGTTTCCTCTTTTGCCTCAGCACCACTTGCTCCTACGGTTGAAGCGATACGACCCCAATTGGGATCTTCCCCATAAAGAGCAGTTTTAACTAAAAGTGAGTTAGAGAGTGCTTTTGCAACGATCTCCGCCTCAGTATCATTTTTTGCTCCAGTTATACTGTAGGTAACAAGTTTTGTGGCTCCCTCACCATCCCTAGCCATTTCTAAGGCCAAGAAGTGCATCACCTTATGGAGTGCATCTTTAAAAGCATCTTTATCATAAGCAACACTTTTTGCATTACTTAGAAGGATGACTGTATCATTTGTCGAAGTATCGCCATCTACGCTTATGGCATTAAAAGTAGTCTTAACACAAGAGTCTAGTGCATCTTGCATCTCATCTTTGGAAACTTTCGCATCGGTAGTAATGAAACATAGCATTGTAGCCATAGCAGGATTTATCATCCCAGCACCTTTAGCCATTGCCCCGATGCTAAAAGATGAACCATCATCAAGAGTGATTTTAAATGCACACTCTTTTGAGTAACTATCAGTTGTCATTATTGCTTTTGCGGCTTCATGGGGTTTTTTTGCGGATTTATCTATGAGTTTAAGTCCATCTAGTATCTTTTTTTTTGGTAACCTTACTCCGATAACACCAGTTGAACTCATAATAGGGTTTATAACATCTGGTATATGGGAGAGTATCTCATCAATATCATCGATGCCAGCTTTCCCAGTCATAGCGTTAGCATTTTTTGCATTAATCAAAACAAAATTCGTTTGAAAATCCCCTTTTAACTGAAAATGTTTTAAAGGGGCAGCTGCCATTTTGTTTGTTGTAAATACCGAAGCTACCTCGCATAATGCATCTGAATATATAAAAGCTACATCCTTTTGCCCATCTGGTTTGAGTCCTGCACTTACACCATCAGCATAAAAACCATCTGCTGCACATACTCCATCATTTAATAAACTTATTTTATACAAATCTCAACTCCTTAGGTTTTTTACGGCGTCTTAAAAGACTTTTTGTTTCTTGTATCTTTGATTGCGAACCAATCACTAAAAGTGTACACTCGCTCATAATAAGGACATCACCTTTTGGCATCGTTATAAACTTACCATCTTTTTTCGTTATACCAATGACAGAAACATTTGTTATATCTCTAAGATGTGTTTCTTTGAGTTTTTTCAAAACTGCCCATGAATATTTTGGCACCTCTATCTCTTGCATATCAAGGGGGTTGTCACTCTTATATAAAAACTCTTCGAGCAAGTTTTCCATATCTGGTCTTGCTGCCATTGCACTTACCCTTTGTGCTGTTAGCTTTGTTGGAGAAACAACAGTATCTGCCCCAAGTTTTTTGAGCTTTTCTACATCACTCATCTGTTCAGCTGCTGAGATGACATAATAAGGTCGTGGAATAGAATGTTCTTTCTCAAACAATCTTACAGATGCAATCAGTGCGATATTGTCTGCCATAGAGTTTGAAAGAGTGATAAGACCTTTTGCAGAAGCAAGATCTGCTTTAAGCATTGTTAGCTCTGCATGGGGTTGTGCTTTTAAGTAGGTAGGGTAGTTATACTCTTGTGCCCACTCATGAATTTCCTCTCTTGGATCTACTACTACAAAAGGTATATGACTTTTTCTTAACTCTTTTGTAACTTCTAGTGTGTAATCATTATGATAACACACAACAAAATGTTTTTTAAGTCTTGCTATCTTATACAACATTCTACGCTCCTTTAAAATGGCAACTATAGTCCCTCTGTTTAACTCTGCTACCAAGATACCCACCGCACTAGAAAATACTGCAAAACCAGCTATAATAAGGGTAATAGTAAATATTCTTCCAGCATTTGAAATAGGTGATATCTCTCCAAATCCAACTGTAGTAAAGGTAATTCCTGTTTGATAGATCGCATCCATAAGGGTAAAACCATCAATAAGAACATAGCCTATACTACCGACCATCATAGTCAGAACTGTCAATATAAGTGGCAATCGAAAAGCTTTAAGGTGGGGATAAACTTCTGGTAAAAGTTTTGTTTGAGGTTTGGGAGTTACCTCCCAATTTAGAAATTTACGAATCCTTGGTAAAAGATTCATTGAGATTTCCTTGAGAAGACTTAAGAATTTTTCTTAAGTGTGCGTAACTCTCTTGCAGAGATTTTTACTTTTTTCTTTGTTCCATCTTCTTGTATGATTCTTACTGTTCTTAAGTTGAGTAAAAAGCGACGTTTTGTTCTGTTTTTTGCGTGAGAAACATTGTTCCCGCTCATAGGGCCTTTGCCACTAATAGCACATCTTCTTGCCATGCTGTCATTCCTTGTTTGAATTAAAAGTTGCGAATTATACTCTAACAAAGCAAAACTTCAACTTAAGTGTCTTTTATTTTTCTAGTCTTATGATTTTGTGTTTATAGTTAGTTAAAGAAGATTTTATATAAATAAGGCTAAAATAATTCTTAATTACTTACTTAAAATTAAAAGATGATAAAAAAATGATAACAAGAAATAACATTAGTGACTTTATAGACAAGATTCCTCCCTCACCAAAAATTTTACAAGAGACTATCCGCTACTTAAATAATGGTGATCTCAACAAAGCTGCTAAAACCGCGACTGAAGATCCTGCTTTAAGTGCTTTTTTGAAAAATCTTGTAAATAAACCTCTTTATGGATTCAAACAAGAGGTTAGTGATATATCTCAAATATTTGGAATTTTAGGTTTATCGGGCTCTCAGCAGAGTGTTTACAACTATATGCTAACACTACTTTCTCCAAAAAAGTGGAATCTTTTTCATCTGAATGAGATCTCATTTGATGAACTCCAAGCTGTTTTTTCCATACAATGGCAACATATCTTAGAGCATCTTAAGATAGTAGATAAAGATATTGAAAGTTCTATCACTCTTTTACCTGCTAGCATCATAGTCTCAGAAGCACTTTTTTCAAAATCTAAAGAAGATGTAGAACTTCTACGAAGTGTCCATGACTTGAACTACAATACTATACTACAAAGGTTATGTGATACTACCCTCTTTGATATATGCGTTGAGATCTCTCTAAAATGGGATATGCCACAAGTTATACCAGATATCGTGAGATGTGCTTCAGGGATTAACCCATCTAAAGAGAAAGATATAAATAAACTAGGGAAATGGATGCACCTCTTACTTTTTTATGAACTCTCACAACCTTTATTTGTAGAGGCTGGTTTAAATGACTTTATAGAATTTAATATAGACTATGTAGAAGATATATATGAAGAGTTTTTAGAAGTGATGGGAGTCCAATGAGAGCAATAGTAAAAAATGGAATTGGGGTTTTTACACCTCAAGGTTTTTTAGATGGTAACAATGCTTCATCTTTTTTAAATCTCGAAGACATAGAAGCAACCATAAACTTAAATGTTGATATCATTTTAGTGTCTCTTAGAAAAGTTGTTTTTTTCAATAAAAATGGTCTTGATATTTTTGTAAAACTTTTTACAAAAGTACGACAAAAAAACAGCACTACAGTTGGGTTTTGTGACTATGATAAGAAAAAATTTGTTGCGATCAATAAATTTTATGCTGGGGAATTGGCTTTTTCTCTTTTTAAGAGCTTGGAGATTGCATCCTTGTTTTCAACAAGTTTTAAAAATCAACAAAAAAATATCTTACTCTATAGCGAGGATAAATCCCAAAGAACAGCAATGGCTATTGAACTCCATGATTATGGTCACAACCCAGTAGTAGCTATCTCAGAAGAAGATTTTGATAAAAAATCTCTCAATAATTCTGCTTATGACTATGTCATAGACTATACATATTTGGGACAGATGGGTGAAAAGATAGCTACTAGGGTAACTGGAAATGCTATCATATACACAATTTCTGCTTTTTTGGATGCCGAGATTGGCAATACTTTCAATATTGCCTACCACAACAACTCTCTCAATGTTGGTTTTAGACTTTTTATCTTTGATGCTTATAAAGTTGTAAGTATGAATATTCATGCTTTTAACTTTTTTTCAAAGCTATCAACTTCAGCAGCCGAATACAATGCTACCATAGCTTTTGTGGGACTTGAGAGTACAAAGATACCAGAATCATTTATAGAAAATATGGAGGATTCAGGTATTATATTTTATGATCAAATGGATGACATCCTTCTCAACAAGGAACTCCTCAAAGAACTCGGTGCAAGCAGTGCTGCAAATATAAAGCATAAGAGAGTTATAGACAAAGATATGGTCATGAAATTGCCTGACTTTATAGATGCTACCGTTGCTACTATTGAGATGATGACAAACTCTAAAGCTATCAAAGAAGCTGTAGAAGTAAGCAAGATTGAGATAAATGAACATGAGGGGCGTATAGCAAGTTCTATTGGCTTTTATGGAGATATTGATGGGATGGTGATCCTCGTGTTTCCATCAAAAATCGCAAAAAAAGCGTGCGAACTTCTCATAGGAGAGTCAACAGATGATGTTGAACTCATACTTGACACTTTAGCAGAATTAGTGAACATAGTTGGCGGTAAAATAAAATCCCTCCTCTTGGACCATAATATTAATGTAAATATAACTCTCCCAAGAACATACCATAATGTAAGTGATTTACTAGAGGTTGTAGAATCTAAAAAGGGTGTTCAAGTTAACTTAGCCTTTGATGATGATAAATTTTTATTCTTTTTAACTAAATAAATAAGCTATAATTGCATAGATTTTTTAAAGGATTTCAATGATTCAAGTAGCACCTAGTATCCTCTCAGCGGACTTTGGCAACCTTGGGCGAGATGTTGAGGCTATCTGCAGTGCTGGATGCGATCTTGTCCATGTTGATGTGATGGATGGTCATTTTGTGCCAAACCTTACCATAGGGCCAGTTGTAGTCTCTAGTGTAGCTAAGTGTGCAACAAAACCCTTAGATATCCATCTTATGGTTGAAAATAATACTTTTTTTGTTGATCTCTTTGCTCCACTTAAACCAAAGTATATCTCCTTTCATATAGAAGAGGAAAAACATCCTCACAGGCTCATACAACATATTCGCTCGCTTGGGATAAAACCTGCAATTGTTTTAAACCCTCATACCCGACCTGAATCTGTTGAATACCTACTTGAAGAATTAGATATGGTTTTGCTCATGAGTGTAAATCCTGGATTTGGTGGACAAAGTTTCATAGAAAGTGTCATCCCAAAAGCTACTCGTCTCAATGAGATGCGAAATATTCTTAATCCAAACTGCCTCATTGAAGTAGATGGCGGAGTCAATGATAAAAATATCCATAGACTTAAAGAGGCAGGTGTTGATGTAGTTGTGGCAGGAAGTTATGTATTTAAACATGCTTCAAAAAAAGAAGCTATAGAAAGTTTACAAATCTGATGCGTGTTAAAATCTGTGGAATTACCTCATATAAAGATGCGATGGAAGCAATCTCTGCTGGTGCTGATGCATTAGGTTTTGTTTTTTATGAGCCATCACCCCGTTATATCTCTCCTGTTCAAGCAAATATCATCATAAAACAACTTCCACCTTTTGTAGAAAAAGTTGGTTTATTTGTCAATGTTGATGCACAAATCATCAACTCCTATATACAAGAGAGTGGATGCACACTAGCTCAAATCCATTTTGATGCACCCAAAGAGCTCTATGAACAAATCTTTGTCCCACATATAAAAGTTGTCCGTGCTCAAACTAAAGAAGATATTTTAAAATATTCCGATGAATATAGAATAGTTGATGCATATTGCGAAGCTTATGGAGGAGCTGGAAAAAAGCTTAACATAGATTGGTTTAAAGAGATAGATAACTCTAAAATCATCTTAGCTGGTGGCTTAGATGCCCAGAATGTTTCAAGCCTTAAAAAGTATGGATTTTATGGTGTAGATGTAAGCAGTGGGGTTGAAGTATCGCATAGAAAAAAGTCCCCGTTTAAAGTAAAAGCTTTCATAGATAATGCTAAGTAACGATTTAGGTCTTGATGCCAAGAGCATCCATAAACTCTCAACAAATGGTCTCGCTAGAGAGCATCTTGTACGCCAACTCGGTGATAACTTTGGAGTGCAATTAGAGATTTGGAGAGCCCAAGGTCTCGATATTGCTAAAGAGTTTGGACACTACTACTTTGCAACAAATTTTACAAAGATAAAAGATGAAGTTTTTTGCATTGTTGACATAGAAACAAATGGCTCAAAGGTGGAGTCTCACCAGATAATAGAGATAGCAGCTATCAAGTACAAAAATGGGGAGATTATTGGTGAGTATGAATCTTTAGTCAAAGCCAAAGAGATAAATATACATATACAAGAGATAACAGGTATCTCACTTGAAGATACACTTAATGCACCAGAACTGAGAACTGTACTTTATGAGTTTAAAGAATTTTTAGGGGATGCTCTTTTTGTTGCACATGATGTAAAATTTGACTACAGATTTATCTCTAGCTCTTTTGTCAAGTTTGACTTAGAGCCACTACTCAATAGAAGTCTATGCTCATTAGCGTTAGCACAAAGAACTATAGTCTCCTACAAATATGGACTTGCCTATCTCAATGAGACTTTTTATTTTAACAAAGAAGCCACACATCATAGAGCAATGAGTGATGTAAAAACAACACTAGGCTTATTACAACTTAGCCTGAGTAAACTTGATGATAGCATAAAAAATGTAGAAGATCTAATAAAGTTTTCTAAAACAGCAAAAATGCTAAAAAGACCAAAATTTGATCCGCTACTTGAAGAAAAAAATTAATTTTCCCTCGTTCCTAAGCTCTAGCTTTGGAATGCATACTTCATTGGTTGTCTTAAGAGTATGCATTCCCATCGGGGACGATGGGAACGAGTTAAAATGCTAAAAAGACCAAAGCTCGATCCTTTACTCGGAGAAAGCCCCCATACTTGTTAAGCGTTTGTAGCGTGCTTCCATTCTTTCATCTGGTGTCATCTCACGCAGTTTTTTAAGTTCTTGTAAGAAGTAACTTCCTATAGCTTTTGCTGCTCCATCTTTGTCGCGGTGTGCACCAATCAACGGTTCATCAATAACATCATCAATGAGATCTAATTCTTTAAGATCGCTACTAGTAATCTTCATAGCTTTTGTAGCATCTTCTGCTTTTTTAGGGTCATTCCATAAAATCGCTGAACATCCTTCAGGGGAGATAACACTAAATACAGAGTAACGCATCATAGCAAACTTATCTGCAACACCAATAGCCAGAGCCCCGCCAGAACCACCTTCGCCGATAACAATAGAAATAGTCTCTGTTCTAAGGTCAGATAATTCTAAAAGATTTCTAGCAATAGCTTCACTTTGATTACGCTCTTCTGCTCCAATACCTGGATATGCACCTGGTGTGTCAACCAACATGAGAAGTGGAATCCCAAATTTTTCAGCCATCTTCGCTGCACGAAGAGCCTTACGATAACCTTCTGGATGGGGCATTCCAAAGTTTCTTCTAATCTTATTTTTTGTTCCACGACCCTTTTGTTCACCCACTACAACAACTCTTTCCTCACCAATATAGCCTATATAGCAAAGGATAGCTTCATCATCACGGTAATGTCTATCTCCATGAATCTCATACTTATCGTGCATTAGTAGGTTTATGTAGTCAAGTGCATAAGGGCGATCAAGATGACGAGCAAGTTGAAGCTTTTGAAAATCTGATAGATTGGTGTAAACCTTTCCTACAGATTTGTCAAGTTTTGCTTCTAACTCTTTTACTTTGGCATCATCATGACGAACACGAGCAGATATAATATCTTCTTGTATAGTTTTGATCTTTTGTTCAAAGTCTAAATATATAGCCAAATTAAATCCTTAATTTAGATTTTTTTGAAAATCAAAACGCCATTAGTTCCACCAAAACCAAAAGAGTTACTCATTACAGTATTAAGTTCAGCTTTGCGTGCACCAGTTGTTACATAATCAAGGTCACAGTTTTCATCAGGTGTTTTATGGTTGATAGTTGGAGGGATGATACCATCACGCATAGCCATAAGACAGGTAACCGCTTCAATACCACCAGCAGCACCAAGACAGTGACCAATTTGACCTTTAATAGAAGACATAGGTGGACAGTTTTCCTTACCACCAAGAAGATCTTTAAGTGCAGCTGTTTCATTTTTGTCGTTAATAGCTGTTGATGTTCCATGTGCATTTACATAGTCAAGTTTTGGTTCACCTGCCATTTTATATGCAGCTTTCATAGCACGAGCTGGACCATCAAGAGATGGTGTAGTAATATGACTTGCATCACCACTTTCTCCAAAGCCGATAAGTTCACCATATATCTTTGCTCCACGAGATAGTGCATCTTCATAGACTTCGAGGACAAGTGAAGCAGCACCTTCGCCCATAACAAAACCATCACGATTTGCATCAAAAGGACGAGAAGATTCTTTTGGATTGTCATTGTTAGTCGAAAGTGCTTTCATCGCAGCAAAACCACCAACACCTGCTCCAGTAATAGCACATTCAGCAGAAACAACAAGCATCTTATCTGCACCACCACAGATAATGGTCTTAGCAGCTTCGCTTACAGCATGAGTTCCAGCAGCACAAGCTGTTACAGAAGAGAGGTTAGGTCCTTTTGCACCATGTGCTATAGATACAAAACCACCAAGCATATTTACAAGTGCCCCCGGAATAAAGAAGGGAGAGATTCTTCTTGGTCCACGATTTTCTATAATAATAGAATTTTTCTCAATAGATGGAAGCCCACCAATACCACTTCCTGCTGAGATACCCATGCGTTCCATATCAGTATCTTCATCAAGATTGGCATCAAGCATAGCTTCTTGAGCAGCTTTTAAGCCAAGATGGATAAATCTATCTGCTTTTTTTACCTCTTTTGGAGCCATAACAGTTGAAGGGTCAAAATCTTTTACTTCCCCAGCAATTCTTACACTATAATCTTTAGCATCAAAAAGCGTGATCGTATCAATCCCACACTCTCCATCACAAATAGCTTTAAAAGCTGTCTCTTTATCGTTTCCAACCGCATTAATCATACCTAAACCAGTAACAACTATTCTTTTCATCAATTCTCCATCAATATTATAAATACTTTATAAAGCCAAGTTGAAAAACTTGACTCTAAAAACACTATCTTCTAACTATTTACTTTCTATATAAGTAACAACATCATTAACAGTTTGAATCTTTTCAGCTTCATCATCTGGAATTTCGATGTCAAATTTTTCTTCAAGAGCCATAACAAGTTCAACTACATCAAGACTATCTGCGCCTAAATCCTCAACAAATTTCGCATCACCCTTTACTTCTTCAGCGCTTACGCTTAATTGTTCAACTACTACTTCTGTTATATCTTCTAAAAGTGCCATTCTAGCTCCTATTTTTTGTTTAAATTTTATGAATTATAGCATATCTTTCTTAAATAGAAAATTATGCCATATTCATTCCACCGTTAACTTTTAAAGTTTCACCCGTAATGTAACTTGAGTGGTCACTTAAAAGGAATGCTGTAGCTTCTGCTACCTCCTTACCTGTACCCATACGAGCCATAGGAATTTTAGTATTGATACCCTCTTTGATCTCATCTGCTAAAACCTCTGTCATCTCTGTTGAGATAAAACCTGGAGTTATAGTATTGTAGCGAATACCACTTGTTGCTGACTCTAATGCAAAACTTTTTGTCATAGCAATAACGCCACCTTTTGAGGCTGCGTAGTTCGTTTGTCCAGCATTGCCTGTTTCACCAATAATCGAAGCAATGTTCACAACTGAACCAAATTTTGATTTTCGCATCATCTTCATAGCTTCACGACAACCAATAAAACATGAGTTTAAGTTTGCACTGATGACAGCATTGAAATCTTCCATCTTCATGCGAAGTGCTAGTTTGTCGTTGGTTATTCCTGCATTGTTGACAAGATAAGAAAGTCCACCATCGCTCTCTTTGATGAGTTTAAGTGCATCTATAAATGCAGCTTCATCACTCACATCAAAACCGATCACTGCAGCTTTCCCACCCGCAACTTCAATCTCCTCTTTTACTTTGTCGGCAGCCTCTGCTCCACTTCTATAGTTTATCCATACTTTAAGACCATAACCAGCTAAAGTTTTTGCTATATCAGCACCAATACCACGACTTGAACCTGTTACTAAAACATTTTTACCGCTAAATTTCATTCTCTATTTCTCCTTGATTTTATTGTATAAGTGAGTGATCCATCTCTTGAGGAACTTCTAATCCCATAAGAGTGAGTACTGTCGGAGCAATATTATTAAGCCCACCATTTTCTACTTTATTTACGCCATCTGCCTGCACAAAGCACCATACTTTACCAACTGTATGATTTGTTAAAACATTACCATCTGAGTCTTGCATCTCTTCACAATTTCCATGATCTGAAGTGATGACAACTCCATATCCTTTTTCTTTTGCCTTACCCAGAATGAGACCGAGTTGTGTATCTACTGTTGTTACAGCGATTTTTGCTGCTTCAAATTTGCCTGTATGACCTACCATATCACCATTTGCAAAATTAACTACTACAAAATCATATGTATCATCCATAGCATCTAAGACCGCTTTACCTACTTGTTGTGCTGACATCTCTGGTTGCATGTCATAAGTTCTTACATCTGGTGAGGGGATAAGGACTCTTGTTTCATTAAGATAGGGTTCATCAATCCCACCATTTAAAAAGAATGTCACATGGGCATACTTTTCTGTTTCTGCAGTATGAAGTTGTCTGAGACCTGCATCTGAAATCACTTGGGCGAGTGTATTTTTAGGTGCATCTTTTTTAAACAATACAGGGTAAGGAAAACTTTTATCATACTCTGTAATTGTTGCTAAATTGACTTTTTTGATCTTTCTTGCAAAGCCTTCAAACTGAGCATCACCAATGGCACTGACAATTTCACGCATCCTGTCACTTCTAAAATTGATGGTTAAAACACTGTCATCATCTTCCATTCCGCTATAGCCTTCAAAAGCAGTTGGTCGGACAAACTCATCCGTTTCACCTAAAGTGTAAGATTTACTGATGTAGCTATGTGGATCTAAATCAGTTTTAGGGTTTGCTTCTACGATAGCTTCATAACCACTTTTGACACGCTCCCAACGATTGTCCCTATCCATAGTGTAGAAGCGTCCACCTATAGAAGCGATTTTTATCTTTTGAGTCGTATGTTGAAGCACTAAATCCAGATATTTTTGTGCTGAAGTGGGAGAAACATCACGACCATCTGTAATGAGATGTAAAAACACCTCTTTCCCCTCCGCTGCCGCCAACTCTGCTAAACCTATAAAATGATCAATGTGTGAATGGACACCACCATCACTCATAAGTCCTATGAGGTGGAGTCTTTTTGACTGAGACAAAAGTGTTTTAAGTACCACATTGTCTTTGAGAGTATTTTCTTGAAGTGCAAGAGAGATTTTAACCAAATCTTGGTACAAAATTCGTCCACTTCCTATCGACATATGCCCCACCTCTGAGTTACCCATCTGTCCTTCGGGCAAACCTACACTAAGACCAAAAGTATCTATAAGTGAATGTGGTGTATTGGCAAAAAGTTTATCATAAGTAGGTTTTGGTGCATTATAAAATGCATTGTAATCAGTTTTTGCACTGAAGCCTATCCCATCGGTAATAACTAAGACTACTTTTTTTGACAAAACAATCCTTTGGAGTAATTTTTACGAGATTATACTATAATACATCTTTTAAAAACAAAAAGGTTTTATAAATTGTTATATTTTTTACATGATTATTTAGATATAAACATCCTTGGATATATTACTATCCGTTCAGGGGTTTCGTTTTTCATAGCTCTCATTACTACACTCTATTTTATGCCCCGTTTTATCAGATGGGCACAAAGAACATCTAGTGTACAACCTATCAATGAGTGGGCACCACAAACACATCAAGCAAAGGTATCTACACCTACTATGGGGGGTGTAGTGTTTATCTTTGCTACCATACTAGCCTCTATCCTTACCATTGACTTTACCAACCATTATGCTCTTGGGGCAGTACTCACTCTCATCCTTTTTTCACTTATTGGTTTTCAAGATGATTACGCTAAAATCAAAAAAAATGAAAACCTAGCAGGTCTTCAAGCAAAAACAAAACTTATCTTGCAGGTGTCAGCTTCATTAATCATCGCCAGTTTTTTATATGTTTTTGCTGATTTCAATACTGAACTTTACATACCATTTTTAAAAACTCCACTCCTAGATATGCATTATTTTGCACTCATACTTTGGGTCCTTGTTATGGTAGCAACATCTAACGCTGTCAACCTCACAGATGGACTTGACGGTCTTGCAACTGTGCCATCACTGGTCGCTCTTACCTCTTTTGGTATTATCATCTATATTACAGGTAATGCAAAAATCAGTGCTTATCTCTTAATGCCTAACTTTGATGTAGGTGAAGTAGTTATCGTCGCTGCAGCTTTGATGGGTGCACTTGCTGGGTTTTTATGGTTCAACTGTCATCCAGCCGAAATATTTATGGGTGATAGTGGAAGTTTAACCATTGGTGCATTTTTGGGTTATCTAGCCATCATCTCTAAAAGTGAAATTCTTCTTCTTCTCATTGGCTCTATCTTTGTTATTGAGACACTCTCAGTTATCCTTCAAGTTGGCTCTTACAAGCTTCGCAAAAAAAGAGTTTTTCTTATGGCACCTATTCATCATCATTTTGAGATGAAAAACTGGGCTGAAAATAAAATCATAGTACGATTTTGGATCATCTCAGTTCTTTCAAATATGGTAGCACTCATCTCTCTAAAGATTCGTTAATGCCCAGAGTTTCTTTCTTTGGTTACGGAGGCACAACTAAAGCTCTCTCAGACAAATTTAAAAATGTAACCTTTTATGATGATAAATGCACAAAACCATTTACAGATGAAAATGGCTTCAAAGTAAAGCCATCAAATGAGTTTAATCCAAAATACTCTGATTTGGAGATTCCAAGTCCAGGGATCCCCCCTCATAACCCCCTCATAAAACAAGCGAGAAACCTTCAAAGTGAATATGATATTTTTACCGACACAAAACCACTTAAAATCTGGATAAGTGGAACAAATGGTAAAACTACAACGACACAGATGATGCAACATTTGCTAGAATCCTATGGCAGTCTTGCGGGTGGAAACATAGGGACTCCATTGGCTAAGCTTAGTCTTGATGCAAAGATATGGATACTTGAGACAAGCTCTTTTACAACTCACTACACTAAGCTTATGACACCAAACATCTATGTTCTTCTTCCTATTAACCCCGACCACCTAAGTTGGCATGGTAGTATGCAAGAGTATGAAGAGGCAAAACTCAAACCTATCAGAAGTATGCAAGAAGGTGAGATTGCAATCATTCCTGATGTCTACAAAGAGATACAATCAGATGCTCATATTATCACTTATAAAGATGAAAACGACTTAGCATTTTACTTTGGTATAGACTCTCAAAAAGTAAAATTTAAAGGGGCTTTCCTAGCAGATGCACTTCTGGCAATGGCAGTAGAGAAAATCTTATTTGATAAAATAAACTATGATAAAATAAACTCATTTGTACTTGATCCACATAGGCAAGAAGAGCTTTATGATGCACAACAAAGACTTTGGGTCAATGACACAAAAGCAACAAACATAGATGCAAGCATTGCTGCACTTAAAAGATATAAAGATAAAAAAGTTCATCTCATCTTAGGTGGTGATGACAAAGGTGTAAACCTCTCAGAACTTTTTGAGTTTTTAAAAACTTGCAATGTACAAATATATAATATTGGAACAAACAAAGACAAGCTCTCAGAACTTGCAAAAACATATAAAATCATCTTTAATAAATGTGCAAATCTTATTGATGCAATAGATATAATCGATAAAAATTTACAAAAAGATGAAGTAGCCTTGCTCTCACCAGCAGCAGCTTCCCTTGATGAGTTTAGCTCGTATGCTGCGCGCGGAAACCTCTTTAAAGAAGAAATAAAAAAACTCTAAGCTAACTTTTAGTACAACAAGGATATAATTTCGACCTTAAAAGATGGCCTGTTAGCTCAGTCGGTAGAGCAAATGACTGAAAATCATTGTGTCCTTGGTTCGATTCCGAGACAGGCCACCACTTTTAATGCAACAATGGCCTGTTAGCTCAGTCGGTAGAGCAAATGACTGAAAATCATTGTGTCCTTGGTTCGATTCCGAGACAGGCCACCACTTCATAACTACAAACCACCTTAAATTATTTAGACTACTTTATAAAATTGAAAGAATACAATAGTATCAAAAAACTAAAAGAAATAGAATGAGGATTTTAAAAATGTTGTCTTAATTTTCTCGGGGAGATATAAAAATGAGTGTAGTTCAAGCCCCTACAAAGGGACTCATGAAAGCCTATTTTAGGTTTTCAAATGGAGCTGTTACAACTGTTTTGCGAGTAACAGTGTATGGAACCAATGCAGCAGCACGAGCTCTTTTGATAACTGTTGCTACCATGTCTTGATGACGCTTACAGTTTCCTGTTAAGCGACGAGGCATGATTTTGTATCTTTCAGAGAGTGAAAAGCGTAGTCCAGCTACATCTTTATAGTCAATGAAGTCAACTTTAGCTTCACAGTATTTACAATATCTTTTTTTATATTTTCTTCTTTCTGCCATGTTTTATCCTTTTTGTTATCTATTTTAAAATGGAATTTCATCTTCATCAATGTCGATCACTGGAATTTCGTTTGAGCTTGGCATTTGTTGCGCTGGTTGTTGGTAAGACTGCTGTTGAGCATAACCTTGCGTTGGAGCTTGCTGTTGCTGTTGCTGAGGAGCTTGATAACTTTGTGCTTGTTGTTGCTGAACTGGCGCTTGGCTCTGAGGTTGTGAGTGAGGTGCTTGGTAAGAGTTGCCTCCACCTTGTGCACCTTGGTTATCACCCTTAGAATCCATCATCTTCATCGTTTCAACAACTACAGAGTGTTTACTTCTCTTCTGTCCATTTTGATCTACCCATTGATCAAATTTAAGTCTGCCTTCAACAAGGAGTTGGCTCCCTTTACGAAGGTATTGGTTAGCTATCTCGCCACTTCTACCAAAAAAAGTTAAGTCTGTGTAACAAACTTCTTCTTTCTTCTCACCATTGCTTGTATAGTTGTGATTGGTTGCTATAGAAGCACTTGCAATCGCCCCACCACTTTGTGAGTATCTTAGTTCAATGTCGCGAGTTAATCTTCCAACCAATATGACTTTATTGTACATGAGTTTCCTTTTATTTAAAAGCTTATTTAAAAGCTAATACTACTCTGCTGTTGCAGTTGTTTGTGCTGGTGTTTCAGTTGCTGGTGTTTCAGTTGCTGGAGCTTCTTCTGCTTTTGGAGCTTCCTCTGCCTTAGGCTCTTCAACTTTAGATGTTTCAGCTTTTTTCTGAGCTTTTTTTACAAGCTCATTCCATGCAGTTATCTCACGGTTAGTATCGTATTTGATAGTAACAAATCTAAGAAGTTCTTCGTTGAGACGGAATCTTCTTTCAATTTCTGTGATTACTGAAGGCTCTGCTGAGTAATAGATAACATGGAAATGTCCACGCTCGTTTTTTTCGATTGGGTATGCTAATTTTCTCATGCCCATAGTGTTAGTTGTAGCTATTTCGCCACCATTTGAAGTGATTACTTCCTCGATAGCTGCAACGCTAGCTTGGATTTCTTCTGCTGTCAATGTTGGTTTTACGATTACTAGGTTTTCGTAATGTCTCATATTGAGATCTCCTCTTGGTATTTGTTTCCCCTTCGGTTCAGTGCTAAAGCACATGATATATCAACATAAATCTTGATACAAAGAGAAAGGAACACGCGAATTGTATCTAAAATATGCTTAATACTTTTTGAGTATATATAAAATATGACATATTGATATATTTGAGCTTATTTTTTGATTTTTTTGATATAGTTTTAAAATAAAATAAAAATATTAGGTCTATGAATGTCAAAAAGAAAAAGAAAAAGTTCTAAAAAACGGGTAGAACCTTCAAAATTATTATCATATGTAGCATTGGGTCTTTCTTTTGTGAGCGTAGCGTTGGCATCTTTGGCTGTGGGTTATTATATTGGCTATGGGGATGCAAAAGAGGAATTCCTGTCTAAGCAAAAGCATCAACAAACGCAACGGTTAGCTGTTTTGAAAAAACTTGAAAATACAAGTTCACCCATTGGTAAAAAAAGTGTAAATAGTAGATTGAAAGATATACTTAAAAAAGATGCAAAAACTTCCATTAGTGCTGCACATGAGATAGATTCTTCAGCTCTTGCAAAACCACCAAAACCACCTCAAAGAAAAACCAAGATGGTGGGAACAAAACCAAAACTAGTTATCATCATTGATGATATGTCAGTAAAAAGTCAAGTGGAAGCTGTTAAGGCTTTAAGGTTGCCCTTGACGATGTCCTTTTTACCACCAAGTAAAGCGAGACCAAATTCAGCCAAACTTGCAGCTAAAGAGTCTTTTTATATGGTGCATCTTCCCATGGAGGCTATGAGATTTACAAAGGAAGAACCTTTCACTCTGAGGGTAGACGACTCTCAGGCAAAAATCACGGCTAGGATAAAAAGTGTAAAAAAACTTTTCCCAAGAGTCCGTTATATCAATAATCATACAGGAAGTAAATTTACTTCCAATGAAAGAGCGGTCAATAAACTTATCTACGCACTTAATAAAGAACATATTAACTTTGTAGACAGTCGAACTATTGGGGATACAAAAGTACCTAAAGTGATGAAAAATTTTGGACTTAAATACATCTCTCGGGATGTCTTTTTAGATCATCACATGGATAAAGCTTATGTAAAAAAGCAGATAAAACAGGCGATAAAAATAGCAAAAAAATACGGAACTGCCATCGCAATAGGACATCCACATAAAAATACCATTATGGCACTTTATGAGTCAAAAGCACTCTTAAAGCAAGTTGATTTAGTGCTTATAAATAAGCTTTACTAATGCCAATTCTTCAAGATAATATACCCGAGCTAGATTCTATGAAAAAATATCCTGAAACTATCAACTACAAAGGAAATCTTAAACTTTTGATGAGAAAAAAAGTTAGTATAGTTGGGACAAGGCATCCAAATAATTATACAAAACAGATGACACAAAAGATAGCTTCTGGACTTGCATTGCAAGGGATTTGTATCGTGAGTGGAGGGGCAATGGGCGTTGATGCTCTAGCACATCGTTCAGCTGGTATGCAAAATACTATTATGGTAGCTGGAACAGGCATTGATGTTCGTTATCCAAAGATCAATGCAGGTATGATAGAAAATATTGAAGATGATGGTTTGGTTCTTAGTCAGTTTCCTACTGCTGCAAAATCAAATCGATATAATTTTCCATTGAGAAATGAACTTGTTGTAGCTCTTGGTGATATTCTTATTGTCACACAGGCTGATATGGACAGTGGTACAATGAGGAGTGTAGAGTATGCACTTAAAATGGGTAAGGAAGTTTTTGTCCTTTCGCATAGAGTAGGGGAGAGTGAGGCAACAAATCTTTTGCTACAAGAGGGCAAAGCAAAACCGATCTACAACATAGAGAGCTTTGTAAAAACCTATACAGGTGTGCAAAATATAGGGGACACAAAAGATGACTTTCTACTTTACTGTGCATCAAATCCCAGCTATGAAGATGCTCTTAAAAAATACCCAGATAAAATTTTTGAAGCCGAACTCAATGGTACTATAGAGATAAAAGAAGCGATTATTTATGCTCTTTAGAAGATAATCACTATATTTCATTGCTAAAGCATCAGAAATATTAATTTTTTGGTGTCTGGTTTAAGATTGGATTTGGTGCTTAGATTCTTGTGGGATATGAAAATTGAAATCGGGTTATTTATGGAGAGGCACTTAACTCAGTATTTGTTAAATTAGATTTCTGTATTATACCTCTTGTTTACTAGTGCATTCTAGTACTGGAGTGATAGACTTGTGTATCTTTTAAATCATTTATTTTAAGATATTGATTGTAATTAAATTATGTGTAGTTAAATGTAGATATGTCGATAGCAGGGGTAAATTATGTTTAAGTCCTCAGTTCAAGTGATTCTTCTGAGTTACAAATAGTAAAAGAATTTTAAAAGGAAATAAATGAGTTCAGAGATAGAAGTTAGAATCAATGCAGAGATAAATAGAGCTTACTATACCTATGAAAGGTACCAGACAAAGGCAACCTTTGCTTTGGTTTATCATGAAAAAGAGTTAGGACTTGAAGAATTAGGTTCTTATGTACGCAAGAGTGATAGGTTTGTTAAAATGGATGAAAAATATTTTTTTATGCTTTTTCATTTCACTGATGCTAAAGAAGTTTCAAAAGCAAGTCAAAACCTACTTTTGAAACTGGACAACCATTTTCATAATACAACGACTTGTATAGCTATAGATACTTTTAATACAGCAAACCCAACAAAAGTTGTTTTGAATAGACTCAAACAAATCATCAACGAAACAAAGAAGAACTCCTTTTCAAGAATAGAATATGAAGATATCTTAGACTCATATATCTAATAATATGGTAAACTTTCATTATGAAAAACAAGACAACCCTAGAGAGACTTAGCGATAAGGTCTCAACTTTATTGGCACAATTTCATTCTTTAAAAGCAGAAAATGAGATGCTTCGTAGCGAACTCGTTAGTTTAAAAGCACAACAAACACTAAAAGATGATGAGATACAAAAATTAGTAGATGAAAATATTAAAAAAGATATCGAAATAGAAGAGATAGCAAATAATATAGAAAATATCTTAGGTTAAATATGAGTAAAAAAATAGCACTTCATGTTGGTGGAAGACGATTTGATGTAGATGTTGCAGATGATTTTGCATCTTTTCTTCAAACTCAAATGCAAAATGATTTCAATATAGATGGCAATAATGAGATTAAAACATTGCTGCAAGCCTATGTTAGAAAAAGCTATGACCTCTTTGTCCAAGAGCAAAATATCCAAACTCTACTGAATGAATGTGAGGATTTAGAATAATATAAGCTATAGATGGTATAATTTCATCCTCTTAAAATAGAGATAATGTGCGTTCGTAGCTCAGCTGGATAGAGCACCGGTTTGCGGTACCGGCGGTCAGGGATTCGAATTCCTTCGAGCGCACCATTCTTAAACTCCCTACCCATAGGCAACATTATACTTTTTAAATTTTCGTAAAAAATATTTTAATTTTAAACTATGCCTTAACTATGCCCTAACTTTTCAAAAACATCATTTATTGTATTAACTTTATGCATATTAATACTCTCTGTCAAATAATGTTTATCTTCTATTTCTTTAGAATGTCCAACTATTTCTGTTACAATATCAGCACTTACACCATTGTTTCGCATTAAACTAATATATGTGTGTCTTGTAGCATATAATGTTTTGTACTCTATATTTAAACTTTTAAGTAAAGGTTTGAAATATCTTACAATTGATTTGCTCTCAGTATATGGTTTTCCTAGTCTAGAGGGGAATAACCATACATTTGAGCTTTGAAAATAATATTCTTTTAGAATATTGACAACAAACTTTGGTAGAATAACTAGTCTATAATGATTTTTAGTTGTAGAAGAAGTTTGCACATCTGTAATCTTACCTTTTGAGATAGATCTTTTCAAATAAAGTACACTTCTATCTAAGTCGAAATCTTCCCATTTTAAAGCCATTAATTCACCAGTCCTTAATCCTGTACTAAATGCTAAGTTTAGAAATACATTTAACCACCCCTTACTGTTTTTAAGAATAGACTTCATCTCTCGAAGTGAATAGGGAATTTGCTTAGTATGTATTACTTTAATAGTATCTGAATATTTAACTGGATTTTTAGTTATCATATCGTTTGCAACTGCTTTTTCAAGTACTAAATTTAAGATACATCTAGTCTTTTTTACGGTAACTGTAGAGTATTTCATTAATAATTGTGCTTGCCATCTTTCAATATCGAATGCTTTAATATCTTTAAGTGTGTAAGACTTGAAAAATGGTTTAATGTAATTTTCTAGCTTAGACAGGTAGTCTTTTTGGGAATGTTTATTCCTTTTTGACTTTGTAATTTCTAATACTTCTTCTGCAAAATCAATTAGATTAAGAGAAAAAATTTGAGAATTATTTTTTTCAGCAATTAAATTTAAAAGAACTTGTTGATAATTTTTTTTAATCCAATTTATATTTAGACTATTTGCTTCCTTATTAGTCGATAATCTTACTCTCTTATTATCTACTACCCCATATACATATATGGTTTTACCAACTATATTATATCCTCCAGCGCCTCTCATATATTATCCTTGTGATACTGTTGTAACAATTTTAAGGCAGTTGATTTGGATAAGCATATTTTAGCATTTTCTTTCCAATAATCAACTTCTGGTTCAAAGTTACTATGTAAACTACACTTTCCAAGAAATCATCCAGTTTTGAGTAAAAAATCCACAAACTTATTAGGCTTGTAAGTCCTATTATTCGAACTCTGTTTATTTTCCTTCAAAAACTGATTTGATTTAATGATAGTTTC